>CADCTO010000319.1 GCA_902805585.1 uncultured Armatimonadota bacterium
CCTCACCAGGCGTAGGCTTCCGGGGCCGGGCCGCCCTCGCCGACCGGGGGGAAGATCTCGTCGAGCTGCTTCAGGGTCTCGTCGGAGAACTTGATCTCCAGGGCGCGCAGGCTCCCGTCGAGCTGCTCCAGCGTGCGCGGGCCGATGATCGGTGCGGTGACGATGGGGTTGTTCAGCAGCCACGCCAGCGCGACGTCGGCCGGCTGCTCGCCCAGGTCGCGGCAAAGGGCTTCCCAGCGCTCCAGCGTGGGCCGGTTCTTCTCGACCTGCTCGTTCATGCCCGCCCGGCGCCCCTCGGTCGGCTTCTGGAGCACGCCGCCCAGCAGGCCGCCGCCGAGCGGGCTCCACGGGATCAGCCCCAGCCCGTAGGCCTGGCAGGCCGGGATCACTTCCAGCTCGACGTGCCGCGCGTTCAGGTTGTACAGGCTCTGCTCCGAAACCAGGCCCAGGAAGTTCCGGTTGCGGGCGGCCTCGTTGGCCTGCGCGATGTGCCAGCCCGCGAAGTTCGACGAGCCGACGTAGAGCACCTTGCCCTCGCGCACGAGCTGCTCCATCGCCTCCCAGCACTCTTCCCACGGGCAGTCGCGGTCGACGTGGTGCATCTGGTACAGGTCGATGTAGTCGGTCTGGAGGGCTTTGAGGCTGTCCTCGCAGCCGCGCTTGATACGCAGCTTGCTCAGCTTCCGCCCGTTCGGCCACTTCTCCACCTCGTTGTAGACTTTGGTGGCGACGACCGACTTCTCGCGCCGCCCGCCGCCCTGGGCGAAGTAGCGGCCCATGATGGACTCGGTGGCGCGCTCGCCCAGCTTCCAGCCGTAGACGTCGGCGGTGTCCCAGAAGTTGATTCCCAGCTCCAGCGCCCGGTCCATGATCCGGTAGCTGTCCTCCTCCGACGTCTGCGGCCCGAAATTCATAGTCCCCAGACACAGGCGCGAGACCTGAAGCCCGGTGCGTCCCAGGCGGGTGTATTCCATACGTTCCTCCAGCGAGATTGATGCCGTCGCGGCGCGGCGCTTCCGCGCACCGTCTCGTTATACCCCTGCGGTCCCGGAAACCGGCTTCGCCGGGACATCCGGAATGGGGCTATTCCTCGCGGTCGCGACGCCGCGCGAGCGTGGTCCGGAGGCGGCTGAAAAGCGCCAGCAGGATCCCCATCTCGCGCCGGTCGAGCGACAGCCGGCGGAACAGATTCCGGACCACGCCCGGCACCGGCTCGGGCGATCCCGGGCGCACGAACCCGCTTTCCGCCATGACCGCGTCCAGGAGGCGGTCGAGCTGATGGAAGTCGTTCCACGTCGGCGCGTCGACGGCAGGCGACGGCGGGGGCGGCGATCCGGGCGCTGGCGGTGGAGCCGTCGGCGCGGCGGGGAACATGGTGGCGATTTCGTACAGCACGAGAAGCACCGACTGCGCCAGGTTGAAACTCGGGAACTCCTGCGCCGACGGTATCCGGATGACCCACCGGCACTGTTCGAGGTGTTCCTGCCGCAGCCCGTGGTCTTCCGGGCCGAAGACCAGGGCCGTGACGCGCCCTTCGCGGGCCGGCAGGCCGGGCGCCCACTCGCGCAGCGTGGCATGGTGCAGCCGGTGCCTGCCTTCCGGGAGTGCCAGGCCTACGACTTCCTGCATCCCCGAAAGGGCGTCTTCCAGCCGCTCGTGTATGGTCAGGGAATCCAGCAGGGGTTCGGCCGAGCGGGCGGTGATGCCGGCGCGCGTCCGGTCATAACCACGGGGCGCCACGAGGTGCAGGTGCCGGAAGCCCAGGTTCATCATCGCCCGCGCGACCGAGCCGACGTTCAGGCTCTCGCCCGGCTCGACCAGGACAACGTGGAAGCGGTCAAAAGGATCGTCTGCGCTGCTGCCGCCGTCTGTCGTCATCATCTCTGTCCTATCTCCCGGCGGAAGAGGGGCCAGGCGTCGCGCAGGTAGAGCGCGAAGGGGACCCACCAGATCAGGTCGTTGGTCAGGCACAGCACGATGGTGGCGGGAGGCCACTGGCCGCTCCAGAGGAGCGGCGCGAGACCGAGCGGGCCGAGCAGTTTGCCGGTGAGCCCGACGGCCGCGATCAGCCAGCCGCGCTCGGGCGCCCGCGCCACCTCCAGGTACAGGACCCCGTACAGCCCGACGACCATGCCCAGGCACGCGAAGATCTGCGGGTGGTTCAACAGCGGCATCCGCGCGAAACGGAACAGCCACTGCGGGTCCAGCGCGGCGTACAGCCCCCACAGGAGGTTATACACGCCGGCCAGGCAGAAGACCGTCTGGTGGAACCGGCGGCGGGGGAGCACGGACTACGGTCCAAGCCGATAACGGGGCGCGTAGCCGAAGGCGGATTGCGCCCGCCCGATGGAGAGCAGGGGGGCGCGGCCCGGCAGCGGCTGGTCCGGGCCCGCCCGCAGATCGGGGCGGAAGCGCTCCAGCAGCGTTTGTGTGGGCTCCGGGCAGCGCGTGTCCGCGGCGCCCAGGGTGTAGACCCCGTGCCGGGGCAGGCCGGGCGCTTCCAGGGCCTGCCGCAGGCCCCGCGCGACGTCGGCGACGTGGACCCACTGGTACAGGTCGTCCGACCAGGCGGCGGTGGGCTTCAGGCCCTCGGCGCGCGCCTTCTCGTACATCGCGTCCGACCAGACGCCGGCGAAGCGGAACGCCGCTGTCGTGATGCCGTAGGCGCGGCTGAACGCCGCGCAGGTCTCCTCGTTGACCCACTTGCTCAAACTGTACGGGTCTTCCGGTATGGGAGGGAAGGTTTCGTCCAGTGGCAGCTTCGTGTACGCGACGGGCGCGCCGCTCAGGCGCCAGTAGAACGTGCCGAAGGCGTTGATGCTCGACGCGCACAGGAAGCGTCCGACCCCCGCCTGCCGCGCGGCATGGAGCGCGACGAAGGTGCCCTGCGCGTTGGCGTGGAACGTCTCGACGCCGAGTTCGGGCAACCCACTGACCGCCGCGGCCAGATGGACGACGATGTCCACGCCCTCCATGGCGGCGCGCATGCCTTTCGGGTCCGTGATCTCCGCCTGCACGAACGGCCACGGCGTTTCCAGCGGCGCGCTCGCCCGCTCGCCCGAGCCGGGCACAAAGACCGTCGCCTCGCCCGGCGGCGTCCGGTCCAGCAGGCGCAGGTCGTGTGCCGTTCCGATCTCGTTGATCAGGGCGCGGCCGATCATGCCGCACGCGCCGGTGATGAGGATGCGCATCAGTGGGCTCCCGTCCAGTCGAGGGTGATGCCGAGGAACGCTTCGGACTTTTCCCGGATCATCCGGTACATCGCGGGCGCTTCGGCGAAGGAAACGTGGTGGGTGGTCAGGGGACGAAGCGCCATCCGGCCGGCGGCAAGCAGCGCGAGCGTGGCCTCCATGCGCGCCCGGTTCCACCCGGAAACGAAATGCGTCGTGAGTTCGCGCTGCTGGAGCAGCGCCATGTCGGCCCAGGCCGTGTCCGGCGTGAAGCCGCAGTAGACGATCTGCCCGCGCCCGTGCTCCAGCAGCGGCACGTACTGCCGCTGCGCCGCGACGGTCTGCACCGAGTCCAGCACCGCGGTTACGGGCACGCCACCCGTGTGTCGCCGCACCGCCGCCGGCACGTCCGCTTCCGTACGGCTGTTGACGACGGCGTCCGCGCTGTGGGCCGCCGCCAGGACCAGACGCTCGTCGCGATGGCCCGCGAGCAGGACGCGCGCCCCGCGTGCCCGGGCGGCCTGGGCCGCGCACTGCCCGATCAGACCGTCCCCGTACACCAGCACCCAGTCCCCGGGTGCGAAGTCGGCTCGGCCCGCCGCGTTGTACCCGACCTGCGCGACGACCGCCCCGGCGGCGTCGCGCTCGTCCGACCCCGGCGGCAGCCGGTACAGTTCGCGCGCGGCCGTGTTTGCGACCGCCACGTGCGCGCCCCACTGCGGGCCGACATCGCCGCCGGACCAGCTCCCGACCGTCGCCATCACGCGCTCACCGACGTCCCAGCCCTCGACCTCGGGGCCGAGCGCGACGATCGTCCCGACACGCTGGTAGCCGGGGACGCAGGGGTAGGCGGTCGCCTGCCAGGTGAAAAGGTTCCGGAGCGCCCACCCTTCGGTCCCGGCGCTGATGGTCGAAAACGACGTGCGGACCTGCACTTCGCCCGGGCCCGGGGCGGGCATCGGGATCTGTCGCACCTCGACCCGATCCGGCCCGACGAAAACCACGGCCTCCGTCTGCATCCGTAGCGCCTCCCTGATGGACCCTATTATAGACGTTCACGGTACGTGTCGGCAACCCGGGGCGGCCGGGGACCGGGCGCGAGTATCGCGACAGTACGCCGCCGGGTACAATAAGACCGGAGGTCTGAGAAAGGGCTATGGCAAAACGTACCTGGGTGCTCGACGCGGCGATCACCGCCCTGGCGGCGACGACCGCCACCGGCGCCGGTATCGCGGCGTTCGGGCAGGCCAAGGAAGGGTCGCCGTGGACGCCGTTCAACGCGGTCGCCCACATGCTGTTCGGCGACAAGGCGGCCGGGGTGGACGGCTTCGCGCCCAAAGAGAGCCTCAGTGGCCTGGGACTGCACGCCGGCGCGCTCGCCGCCTGGGGCGCGCTCTACCAGGCCGCCGCGGGAAAGGTGCCGTTCCCGCAATCGCTGGCGACCGGCGCCCTCGCCTCCGCCCTGATCTGGGCGTTCGACTACAAAATCGTGCCCGAGCGGCTGCGTCCCGGCTTCGAGAAGCGGCTCGGGCCGGAGTCCGTGCTGGCCGTCTACACCCTGCTGGCCCTTTCGCTGGGCCTGTCCCCGCTGTGGAAGCAGAAGGACGACCATGCCGCGTGACGACACCACGGCCCTCATTCCCGCGGGACCGGGCGCGCCGCCCGCCCCGGTCGGCCTGACGCCGGAAGCGGAACTGCACTACACGCGCGGCCTGCTCCATCTGCGCCGGGGCGAAGCGGTCATGCCGTACTCGCTGGCGATGCGGGAAGAAAAGACGCCGCCGGGCACGGACGTGCTGATCGCCCTGCTCAGCCTGGCCACCGTCGCCACGTCGCGGGCGTTGCGGCAGACGCGCTGGATCGAGGAATACCGGGCGGAGATGCGCACCGCCCTGTCCCATTTCGACAAGGCGCGGGAACTCGCGCCCGGATATCCGGACATCCACTTCCGGCGCGCGCAGGCGCTGCGCTACCTCGGCGAATCCGAGTTCGCGCTGGAAGCGGCGCGCGAGGCCGCCCGGCTCACGCCGGAGAACCGCGATTACGCGGCGTTTTTGCGGGTTCTGGAGGGCAGTGTGATGCGGCGCACCCTGCAGTCGAGCGCGGAGGAGGCGAATCGCGTGCTGACCTGGGACGATGTGATCTTGCCGGCCAAGACCAAGCGCGAGCTTCGGCAGATGCAGCTGGTGCTCGAAAGCCCGGAGCAGGCCCGCGCGCTCGGGGTCGAGCCCCCGACCGGCCTTCTGCTCTACGGCCCGCCCGGCACGGGCAAGACCACGGTCGCGCGCGTGCTGGCCGCGCAGGCGAAGTGCCACTTCCTGGCGACCAGCCCGGCCGAGATCAACCAGATGTGGGTGGGGGAGTCCGAGAAATCGGTCGCGCGCCTGTTCAACGAGGCCCGCGCCGCCGCGCCCGCCATCGTGTTTCTGGACGAGGTGGACGCCCTGATCCCGAGCCGGGCGGGCGGGATGCACCAGTATTCCGACAAGGTCGTCAACCAGTTCCTGCACGAGATGGACGGCTTGAAGCCGAACCAGGGCGTGTTCGTGGTCGGCGCGACGAACCGGCCCGACATGCTCGACCCGGCCCTGCTGCGCGGCGGCCGCCTGTCCCGCCAGATCGAGATCCCGCTGCCCGACGCCGACGCCCGGCGCGCCCTGCTCAAGCTCCAGATGCGCCGCGCCCAGGTGGACGCGACGGTGGACCTGGATCTGCTGTCGATCCTGACCGAAGGCTTCAGCGGCGCCGACCTGCGCGCCCTGGTGAACGAGGCGGGCCTGCAGGCCCTGATCCGCATCGCCGACGAAGGCGGCCAGCGCCTCGTGACCGGCTAGGACTTCCAGATCGCCATCGAGAACATGCGCCGCGCCGGGTAGACTTCGTTAGCGGCCCTCACCCCCGGCCCCCTCTCCCAATAAGTCCCGGCTCCGCCGGTGGGAGAGGGGGACTGACAAGAGGGCGGGCATCTCCACTATCGTAGACCAATCAAACTAACGATTCGCAGAGTGACGACCTCTTCGCCGCCGTTCTTTGGCTCGAACGACGCGAGAACTTCGTGCTGCTTGCCTTCGTGGACGATGGGGATCGTGCCCTCCTGCCGTGTCGGTACGTTCGTCGCCTTGGGAGCGTCTGCCATCTCGCGGTACCGAGCGAACAGCAGGCCCTGGATGTGCTTCGGGATGGTCATGACCTGCTCGTACGAATCTCTGGCCTGATGCACGACGGACAGGCTGCTGGCCTCCGGAACGAGCCGGATCTCGGTGACATGCTTCCGGATGGCTTCTACCAGGATGGCGTTCGCCATACGCACGATCGGTGAGGCTGCATCGGAAACGTCAGCGTTTCTGGGAACGGACTCGGGTGCGTGCTCCTCGACGTGGGCGAGCATGAGCCGGCGGATCATCTCGGGCAGCGTGATGCCTCGTCTGCGCGCCAGTGCTTTCAGAGCCTCGCTCATCCAGTCCGGCACGTCAACAGAAAGGGTGCTGTTATCCGCGTCACCCATGCGACTGCTTTCTGCTCCGTGACGGCTACCCCTATTCGGTGATCAGGGCGGCCATCTGCTCGTTGTAGCGCCCGCCCGAGACTGCGCCGCGCGGGGCGACCGCTTCGATCCGCCGCAGGTCGTCGGGGGTGAGCGTGAAGTCCAGCGACCGGACGTTCTCTTCAAGGTAGGCACGGCGCTTGGTGCCCGGGATGGGCACGATGTCCTCGCCCTGCGCGAGCACCCAGGCGAGGGCGAGCTGCGCGGGGGTGCACTCCTTGGAGCGCGCGATCTCTTCGATGCGCGCCACCAGGTCCAGGTTCTTTGCGAAGTTCTCGCCCTGGAAGCGCGGGGAGTGGCGGCGGTAGTCGTCCTCCGCGAGGTCGTCCGGGGTGCGGATGGCGCCCGTTAGGAAGCCCCGGCCCAGCGGGCTGTACGGCACGAACCCGATCCCGAGCTCGCGCGTCGTAGGCAGCAGCTCGGCCTCGGGGGTGCGCTCCCACAGGCTGTACTCGGTCTGCAGCGCCGCGATCGGGTGCACG
>CADCTO010000320.1 GCA_902805585.1 uncultured Armatimonadota bacterium
ACCTGCATTGCGGTCCCGCGGGTGCGGGCCACGTCGTCAAGATGATCCACAACGGCATCGAGTACGGGCTCATGCAGGCGTACGCCGAGGGGTTCGACATCCTCCGCAACGCCCACGCGGAAAGCCTGCCCGAAGATCACCGCTACACCTTCGACGTCGCCGACATCGCCGAGGTGTGGCGGCGCGGCAGTGTGGTCGGCTCGTGGCTGCTGGATCTGGCCGCGATCGGGCTGGCGAAGGACCCGGACCTGTCGGAATTCTCGGGTTCCGTCCAGGACAGCGGCGAAGGGCGCTGGACAATCCAGGCCGCCCTGGACGAGGCGGTCCCCGCGGACGTGCTTTCCGCGGCCCTGTTCACGCGCTTCCGCTCCCGTCAGGAGCACACCTTCGCGGAAAAGCTGCTATCGGCGATGCGCTTCCAGTTCGGCGGCCACACGGAAAAGCCGGCGGAGGGTTAGATCCCGCGAGCATTTCCCGGCCTCTCCTTCCGTAGCTCCCCTGTCCGTGTCCCGATGCCCGCCGGAGGATTCGCGCCCGGTGCGTCGAACCTCGAGGAAGGAGGACGAGATGGCGGCGCACCCACAGCCCAAGTTCACCGAGGAGCAGTACCTCGCGCTGGAGCGCGCGGCGGACTACAAGAGCGAGTTCGTCGGCGGCTTCATATACGCGATGGCCGGCGCGACGCTGGAGCACGTGGCGATCACAGCCAACGTGGTCATCGCACTCGGCAGCCAGTTGCGGGGGACGCCGTGCCGGGCGTTCTCCGCCGACCTGCGCGTCCGGGTCGCGCCGACCGGGATGTACACGTACCCCGACGTGTTGGTCCTCTGCGGCGAGCCGGAGTTCCACGACGGGCGCCGCGACACGGTGACGAACCCCACCCTCATCGTCGAAGTGCTGTCCCCCTCCACCGAGGCTTATGACCGGGGCGACAAGTTCGCCCACTACCGCACGGTGGAGACGCTGCGCGAGTACGTGCTGGTGTCGCAGGACCGGCGCCGCGTCGAGCGGTATCTGCGGCAGAGCGATGGTGAGGAGTGGCGTTACCGCGCGGTAGAGGGGGTGGAGGCCGAACTGCCGCTCGAATCCGTGAACGCCGTGCTGCGCCTGTTTGACGTGTACGACCGCATCGAGATCGCCCCCAACGCGCCCCCGCCCGGAGAGCACGGCCCCGGCCCATCGCCCGTTCCGTGACAGAGGGCGCCGGACCACATTTTCCTGATGGCATCGCGAGCCGCAACAGGGTAGGAGACGCGGCCCGTGGCGGCAAGAGCGACGTAACCCCGTTGATGCGGGCTGCCATGGGTGGTGACCTGCCGGCCTTGCAGGCGCTGCTCGGGCGCGGCGCCGGCCTCCATGACCGCGACGGTAACGGATACACTGCGCTGATCTGGGCGGCCGTGCGTGGGCACGAGCAGGTCCTGCGTGCGCTGCTGGAAGCTGGGGCGGACGCCAACGCCGCCGACGCCGACGGTCGGACCGCACTGATGAAAGCTGCCAGGTACGGTCACACGGGCATCGTGCGCGCGCTGTTGGCTTATGGCGCTCACGTTGATGCCCGCGCCGATTACGGCGGGACAGCCCTGCTCGAAGCCGCGAAGGCCGGTCACGTTCGTGTGGTTCGGCGGCTGCTGGAATCCGGTGCGGACCACCGGCTCACCAACGACAGGGGCAGAACCGCGTTCTTCGAAGCGGCTGCCTCGGACCGCACCGTCGTCGCGCGCCTGCTCTGCGACCGCGGCATCACGGTGGATCAGGAGGATGCGGACGGTTTCACGCCGCTGATGTCGGCAGCTACCGACGGGCGACTCCGCGCCGTCAAAGCCATGGTCGCGATGGGGGCGTCCGTCAACCATGTGGCCCCGTTCGGCGGCACGGCGCTGACACTAGCCGCCGAGATGGGCGAGACCGCGGTGGTGCGGCACCTGCTCGAACACGGGGCGGACGTGAACCTCCACGGCCCGGACAGCCCGACGGCGCTGATGAACGCCGCCCACTGGCGGCACCGGACGACGGCGCTGGCGCTGCTGGAGGCCGGGGCGGAAATGGACGCCCGCGGCGAGGACGGTTGGACGGCGCTGATGCATGCCGCCTGGGGCGGCAATTCCCGACTCGTCCGGGTACTTCTGGAACGCGACGCGGATGTTCACGCCGTAGGGACCGACGGCTACACGGCCCTGCGCTGCGCGGCCACCAAAGGCCACCTCGCCGCAGCCCAGGCGCTGGCGGCATTTGATTCCGGGATAGGTCCGCTCAGCCGCGCCGCCTTGATCGGCAGCCCTGCTGCCCTCGCCGCGCGGCTGGCGGCCGGGGCAGACGCCAACGCCCGGGATGATTGGGGACAAACGCCCTTGCACTGGGCAGCGCTCCGCGGCGGCGCGCCCGTCGTCCGAGTCCTCCTCACGGGCGGTGCGGACGTTGACGCAAAGGACCGGTATGGTATCACGGCGCTTATGGTGGCGGCGGCGTTCGGCCGCACGGCTGCCGCCGACCGGTTGCTCCGGAACGGGGCCGCGGTCGAGGCGCGCGCGGACGACGGCGCGACGGCGTTGATACGCGCGGCGGAATGGCGTCAGGACGGGTCGATCCAGGTGTTGCTGGCGCACGGGGCCGACGTGAACGCCCGCGACCACGAAGGCAACACCGCCCTGATCGCCGCGGCAGCATCGCCGGAAACGGAACCGGTACGTCTGTTGCTCCAGACGGGCGTCGATGTTAATGCGGCGAACCATGCGGGTCGCACCGCACTTGCGGCCGCCCGGGAGCACCTTTGCGCCGAGGTGGAAGCCCTGCTGCGGAAGGCTGGCGCAGACGAAACACGTCACGGCCGTCCTTGACAACGCCGCTCCGCCCGCGTTATCCTGACACCATGGCGAAGCGGAACGGGGCTGGCGCTGGCGCGAACGGTTCGGGCGCGGTTCCGGCGGAATCGGACCGGCGCGAGATGGGCCTGATCGTCCAGGGCTCGCTCTCCGAGGGGCTGGTGATGAAGCTCCACGCCGCGACGCCGATCGAGAGCATCCGCGCCGGCAAATTCGTGGTCGCGCGCGGGGAACGGCATCAGTTTTTCTCCCTCATCACCGACGTCTCGCTCCAGGCGACCGACGGCCGCATCCTGGCCGACCCGCCGGGGCGCGAGGACACGCTGCTTTCCCGCATCCTGGCGGGCACGAGCACCTACGGGCAGGTCACCCTGCGCCCGCTCCTGATGCTGGAAGGCGCCGCGGCGGGCGCGCCCGTCGCGCAGGATGACCTGCGGCCCGTCAAGACCATCCCGGCGCACTTCTGTCCGGTCCACGAAGCGACGGAGGCGGACGTGGCGCAGGTCTTCGGTTCCGAGGACGGAAGGGAGGGCCGCTTCTTCCACCTGGGCGAGCCGCTGGACATGGAGACGCCGGTCTGCCTCAACCTCGAACGCTTCGTGGAGCGCTCTTCCGGGATCTTCGGCAAGTCGGGCACGGGCAAAACGTTCCTGACACGCATCTGCCTGTGCGGCATCCTCCGCAGCCGCAAGGCGGTGAACCTGGTTTTCGACATGCACTCGGAATACGGTTGGAGCGCCCACGCCGAGGAAGGCCGCCGCGAAGTCCGCGGCCTGAAGCAGTACTTCGGCTCGCAGGTGCAGATCTTCACCCTGGACCCCGACTCCGCCCGGCGGCGCGGCGTGCGGGCCGACTTCGACGTGCGCATCCCCTACTCCCAGGTCGAGCCGGAGGACATCCTGCTGCTGGCCGGCGAGCTGAACCTGACGCCGACCGCGGCCGAGACGACCTACCTGCTGCATTCCGCCTTCCGCGAGAACTGGCTGCGCGAGTTCCTCCCCATGGACGGGCCGGCGCTGTCCGATTTCGCCGAAACGCACAACGGCAACGTGGCCGCGCTCGCCGCGCTCCAGCGGCGCCTCCGGCGCATGGCCGACCAGTGCCACAGCTTCCTCCTCCCCACCCTGCCGGACGAGGACAACGCGGTCCGGGCGATCCTGCGGCGGCTGGACGGCGGGACGAGCGTGGTGCTGGAGTTCGGGCAGCTGGGCAACCCGCTCGCCTACATGCTGGTCGCCAACATCCTGACCCGCCGCATCCACGCCGAATACGTGCGGAAAAAGGAGGAGGCGCTCGGCGAGCGTGGCGGCGAACCCACGCCTCTGGTCATCACCATCGAGGAAGCCCACAAGTTCCTCGCGCCCGCGCTCGCCGGCCAGACGATCTTCGGCACGATCGCCCGCGAACTGCGCAAATACAACGTCACGCTGCTGATCGTGGACCAGCGGCCGTCGGGGATCGACGACGAAGTGTTGTCCCAGGTCGGCACCCGGATCACGTGCTTGCTGAACGACGAGAAGGACATCGACGCCGTGCTGACCGGCGTGAATGGCGCCCGCGAACTGCGCGGCGTTCTGGCCTCGCTGGACTCCAAGCAGCAGGCGCTCGTGCTCGGTCACGCCGTCCCGATGCCCGTGCTGATCAAGACGCGCACCTACGACGACGACGTGTTCCGCGCCGCGATGGGCACCTTCCGCCAGACCGCGACCAAAATCGCGACGGACGTCGCTGCCGGCGACGGCGAGACCCAGGCCGCACCAAACGGGGCAGAGACCGGCGAGGTCGTGCGGAAGCGCAATCTGGAGCTGGATTTTGCGTAGCCTCCTTGCCCTGTCCTCGCTGCTTTTCGTCACCGCCGCCCCGTCGTTCGGGCAATCCTGCGACCCGGTAACCAGTGCAGCGGCGCGCGCGGGGGGCGCCCCCCCGCGGGTGCCCGGCGCAGCAGCGTCGGCCCCCGCGACGACCGGCGGCGGCGCGGTGAACGATGCGCTCCCCGAGTTCAGGCTGGAGGCGGGCGAGCAGGAAGTGGTCCTCGGGCCCGAAGGCAGGCGCGTCCTTGCTACCGGGGGCGTGACGCTGACCTGGGGGGACGTCCGGCTCCAGGCCGACCGGCTCGAGTACGACCCGGAGACGCAGCGGTTCGTCGCCGCGGGCGGGATGACGTGGACGCGGGGCGACGAGGTGTTGCGCGGCGACTCGTTCGTCTTCGACCCCGCAAACGGCGTCGCCGTCGCCGAGAACGCCGTCGCGATCTCGCCGCCGTTTTACGTGTCGGGGCGGCGCATCGAGCGCACGCCGACCGGGCTCCTGGCGCGCGACGCGATGATCACGCCGTGCCCGGAAGGCAAAGGGGAAGTGCGCCTGACGGGGCGCGAGGTCGAGATCGTCGACGACCGCTACCTGATCCTGCGGCGGCCGACCCTTTCCCTGTTCGGCGTGCGGCTTTTGAGCCTGCCGCGCTACCGGCAGGTGCTCACGCGGGGCCGACGCCGGGAGCGCGAAGAGTACGCCCTGTCCATCCCGGTCCGGGTCCGGTCCTCCGAGATCGCCGGGCTGGTCGTCGGGGCGTCGTACCCCTTCACGCTGGCAAAGAACCTGGTGGGCGACGCGAGCGTGGACCTGCCGTCCAAGCGGCCGACACAGTACGTCCTCTCGGTCCGGCGCGATTTCCTGGGCGACGTGCGGGAGCCCGTGGGGCGAGGCGATTTCGTCGACCCGACGCGGCGGGATCGGGACAATCCCGCGGATTCGCCGCTCCGCCGCTTCCTGCGGGCGCGGCCCGTGCCGCCGCCGCCCGATCCCGTGCTCGATTTCGAGGACATCGTGCCGACCGAGAACCCGCTGTCGTTCCCGGCGCGCATCCCGGCGCGCGACCTGCGCGGCACCCTCACCGTCGCAGGCAATCGCGAGATCAGCGGCAAGCGCACCGGGGACCTCCTGCTCTCCCGCCTGCCCGAAGCGCGCCTGTTCGGCGCGCTTCCCCTGACGGCGCCGCCCCCGGAGGAGAACGCGGCGGCGCGCACGTACCTGCGGCGCCCGCGCCTGCTGCTCACCGGAGACGTCTCGATAGGCAGTTATCAAGAGCGCGAGTTGACGGGCGACAACCGCAGCGTTTCGCGTGCCCGGGCGGCGGCGACCCTGGGCGTCGGCACCCTGCCGCTGCTCGTCGGCTCGCGCGTCCTGGTGCGCCCGCAGATGCTGTTCACCTACCAGACGTACAACCGGGGCGAGTCGTACAAGGTGGCGGAGGCGAATCTGGCCGCCGGGTACGTACTCGGGCCGCGGACGGCGCTCGGCGTGGCGTATATCCGACGGTTCACGAGCGGCACCACGCCGTTCACGTTCGATGTCGTCGACACCCAGGACGAGGCGCAGGCCCGCGCGCAAGTGTCCTTCGGCAGGTACACGCTCGGCACGCTGCTGCGCTACGACGTGACCCAGCGGCAGTTCTTCGATTTCGAAGTGGCCCTGGGGATCCGCATGCGCTGCATCGAGCCGCGGCTGAGCTACCGGCGCCTGGGCCAGCAGATCGGCTTGTCGTTTACGATCCCCGGGTTGACGCAGCCGTAGGGGGGAACGCTCGCCGCTCCTACCGGTTCTCCGGGTCGGCGCCCCGGGGATCGTTGGGCGAGGTGTCGTCCAGGTTCTTCTGGAACGGCGCGTAGAGGTAGTAGTTCATGGTCTGCGCCGCCTCCGCCCCGGCGTGCACCGCGCTCGCCACCTGCTGCGTGTACATGCGCGTCAGGTCTCCGGCCGCGAACACCCCCGGGATGTTCGTGTAGCCTTCTTCGTCGATCTCGATGTAGCCGCCTTCGTCGAGGGAGACGCCGAGTTCCCGGGCGATCTGCGTGTTCGGACGGACCCCGAGCAGCGAGAAGATCAGGTCGCACTCCAGCCGCGTGCCGTCGGACAGGCACAGGGCGGCGATGGCGTTGCCCTCGGGCGTCAGTTCCAGCCGGTCCGGGCGGGCGTGGTGGACGGCGATGCGCTGTGCGTCCAGATCGCCCTCCTTCACCGCCGAGCAGCGCTCCTTGTCGGGGTCGGCGATCAGGGTGATGTCACGGGTGAACAGGAGGAACTGGAGCGTCGTGGTGGCGGCCTCGTCGCAGTTGCCGATGCAGACGATCTTTTTGCCGATGGTCCGGTGCCCATCGCAGGTGATGCACCAGAACACCTGCCGCCCGATCCAGTCCAGGATGCCGGGAACGTCGGGCCAGATGTCGGTGACGCCGGTGGCGAACAGGAGCGTTCTGCCCTCGAAGTCGCCCTCGGTCGTCACGGCGCGGAACGTACCGTCCTCCCGCCG
>CADCTO010000321.1:0-5465 GCA_902805585.1 uncultured Armatimonadota bacterium
TCAGATCGTCGAAGCCCTGGCCAACGGCGACCTGAACGGCGATTTCCGCCTGACGAGCGAGAACGGCGAGACCGTGGCCCTCGTCTCCTTCCCCCGGTAGCGATCGGTCGCAGAGCAGGAGCCGCCCATGACGACGAACCCGCCCCTCATCCCGCGCGACGTCCTGTTCGGCAACCCCGAACGGCAGTCGCCGCAACTATCGCCGGACGGAAAGCGATTGGCGTACCTGGCCCCCCGGGACGGGGTGATGAACGTGTGGGTCCGCACGGTGGGCCAGAGCGACGACCGGCCCGTCACCGGCGAGAAGACCCGGCCCCTGCGTGCCTACCTCTGGGCCGAGAACGCGCGCCAGATCCTGTACGCCCAGGACAAGGGCGGCGACGAGAACTTCCACGTCTTTCTCGTGGATCTGGACACGGGCGTGGAGAAGGACCTCACGCCGTTCCCGAACGTGCAGGCTTCGCCGGTCGCCTCCGAACCCGGCCACCCGGACGCGGTGCTTTTGCAGGTCAACGCCCGCGACCCGCAACTGATGGACGTGCACCGGGCGGACCTGACGACCGGTGAATTGACTCTGGTGGCGGAGAACCCCGGCAACATCGCGGGATGGGTCGCGGACCCGGACCTGCGGGTGCGGGCCGCGGTCGCGATGCTTCCGGACGGCGGCCAGGAGATCCTGGTGCGCGACGACGAGGCGGGCCCCTGGCGCACGCTCCTGGCCTTCCCCTTCGGCGAGCAGGGCGGGCCCGCCGGCTTCACCCACGACGGCCGGGGCCTGTACGTCCTGTCCGACAAAGACGTCAACACGCAGCGGCTCTACCTCGCGGACCTCGGCACCGGCGGGATGACGCTGCTGCACGCGCGCGAGGACGTTGACCTAGGCGGTTTGCTGATGCACCCGACGCGCCACACCGTCCAGGCCGTCGGGTATAACCGGACGCGCCTGGAGTGGGTCGCCCTCGACCCGGACGTGGCGGAAGACCTGGAGGTTTTACGCCGGGCGGCCGACGGCGACTTCACCATCGTCGGACGCGACAACGCCGACTCGACCTGGCTGGCCGCCTACGTCCGCGACGACGGCCCGGTCACGTACTACACCTACGACCGGTCCTCCCGGGACGCGCGCTTCCTGTTCACGGCCCGGCCGCAGATGGAGGGGCTGCCTCTGGCGAAGATGACCCCGGTCGAGATCCCGGCGCGCGACGGCCTGACCCTGCCGGCATATCTGACTCTGCCCCCAAGAGCAGGATCGGAAAACCTGCCCCTGGTCCTGAACGTCCACGGCGGGCCGTGGGCGCGCGACGTGTGGGGGTTCAACCCGGAGGTCCAGTGGCTGGCGAACCGCGGCTACGCGGTCCTGCAGGTCAACTACCGCGGCTCCTCGGGCTTCGGCAAGCGGTTCCTGAACGCGGCCAACCGCGAGTGGGCCGGTCGCATGCACGACGATCTGGTGGATGCGGTTCAGTGGGCCGTCGATCAGGGACACGCGGACCCGGCGCGCGTCGGCATCTACGGCGGCTCGTACGGCGGCTACGCCGTCCTGGTCGGCCTCACCTTCACGCCGGAGCTTTTCGCCTGTGGCGTCGATCTGGTGGGCGTCAGCAACCTGCTGACGTTCATCGAGTCGATCCCGCCGTACTGGGCGCCTTTCCGGGCGACGCTGGACCAGCGCGTCGGGCACCTGGAAAACGACCGCGACTTCCTGATCTCCCGCTCGCCGCTGTTCCTGGCCGACCGGATCGTCCGCCCCCTCCTGATCGCCCAGGGCGCGAACGACCCGCGCGTCAAGAAGGCGGAATCAGACCAGATCGTGGGGGCCATGCGCAAGAACGGGCAGGAGGTCACGTACCTGGTGTTCGAGGACGAGGGGCACGGCTTCGCGCGCCCGGAGAACAAGCAGAAGTTCTACGCCGCCGCCGAAAAGTTCCTGGCCGACCACCTGGGCGGGCGCTGCCAGCCCGCCCTGCCCGGCGAAGAGCCACCGACCGCCCCCTGACCCCCCGTCCCCCTTCCCGCGACGGCGCAAGGAGCGAAGCGAGGCAGCGGGTGCCTGTCACCACGGCAAGTGCGTAAGGATCGACACGCTCTCCAGTGGCATGGGAGTTGCGGGACTTCGGCGCGAAATGACGCCCGCGGAGGCGTTTTTGTGGCAGAAGCTCCGGGGCAGTCGGCTGGGCTGGTTCCACTTCCGACGTCAGCAGATCATCGACGGGTTCATTGCGGACTTTTACTGCCAAGCGGCGGGGTTGGTGGTCGAGCTGGACGGTGCGGTCCACGATGAACGCAAGGGGTACGACGCCGAGCGGGATGCCATCATCGCCGCCCACGGGCTGCGAATCCTGCGCTTCCCCAACAGCCGCATTGAGTCAGAAGTAGGGACCGTGCTTGCCGAAATCCTCGCCGCCGCTCGCGAAGCCACCGCCGACCCGTAGCCGACCTGGTTCCAGGCACCCCCTTCCCGTCGCGGGAAGGGGGAAGGGGGTTAGGGGGCTTCGGCGTATACCACCCGGGCAAGCACGTCCCCGACGGCTTTCAGCGAGGCCGGAGAGCACTTGTCGACGGTGTCGTCGAGCGTGTGCCAGGGGGCGTAATCGAAGTCGATCACGTCGATGGCCTTCCAGCCCGCCGCCTGGAGCGGGATGTGGTCGTCGTTGATGGTGTGGCGAACGCTGTCCTTGAACTGCGCGATCCCCAGTTCCCGCGCCGCCTTCCACACCTTGTCGTTGATCTCGGGGGCGTTCGACTCGGAATTCCCCTCGCGGAAGATCTCGAGCCCTTTGTCGCCTACCATGTCGACCAGGATGGCGTAACCCGGTTTGGGAAGGGCCGGGTTCTGGGCGTAGTGCCGGGAGCCCAGGAACATCCGGTCTCCGCCGGGGCCGTAGTCCTCGCCGTCGAACAGGACGATCTGAACGCCCACATCGGGGCGCTTCTGCTTGAAGTTCCGTGCCAGCTCAAGCAGCACGGCCACGCCCGAAGCGCCGTCGTTCGCGCCGGGGATCGGCTGCTCGCGTTTCGCCTGGTTGATCTCCAGGTCCGCCGTCGGGCGCGTGTCCCAGTGGGCGCAGAGCAACACCTGCTTCGCCGCGTTCGGGTTGATCTCCGCGACGATGTTGCTCATCGGCAGGCGCAGGGAGCCGAACGTGCGCTCGAAATCCTGGAGAAAGGCGCGATCGGTGGTCTGTTTGAACTGTCCCAGAAGCCAGTCACGCGTTTTGCGGTGACTCTCGGTACCGGGCACACGCACGCCGAAGTCGACCTGCGTCTTCAGGTCGTTGAACGCCCGGTCGGCCTGGAACGAGGGGGTGGCCGGCGCGGGAACGGCGGGCGGGCTGCCGGCGTTTCCGCCCGCGTTGCATCCGCTTCCTAAAACGAGCAGCAGGCCGCTCCCGACGAGAGCGGCCTGGCCGATGCGTGAAAACTTCACCCGTACGTATCCTTTACTACCGTCCGCGCGCCGTGATCCGGCCTTCCGGCGGGGCGGAAAGCGAGCCGCCCCGATCCCGCAGCGCTTCGGCGAGCGTTTTGCCGGTGTCCCGCGCGTCTTTGCCGGACCAGATCTGGAAGTAGCCCTGCTGGCCGCTGGCGAGCGGGCGGGTCATCGCCACCCTGTAGGTGCCGGTCGCCTTCAGGTCCTGGCCGTTCACCGACGCCGACACGACGCGTTTGCCCGATCTGCCGGGGTCATAGACGAAGCGGAGTCCCGACACCTGGAGGAACCCCGAACTGCGCTGCGGCGCGAATGAGACGGACCGCTCCAGCGCGGCCAGCACTTCCTCGCCGCGCAGGCTCAGCACCACGACCCGGTCGTCGGCGGGCTCCACCAGGCCGGCGGCCTGCGCCGGCGTGGCGGGGCGGGGCGCCGACGCGCCGGGCTTGAAGGCGACGGCGGGCACGAAGCCGATGTCGGCGCCGCCGGCCGCCCGCACGGCGTCGGCCAGGATGTTGCCGGCCTCGGTCTCGGCCGAGCCGACGTTCTCGGTCGTGATGCGCTGCGCCCACGCCGCGGGCGCGCTCGCCCCGGCGATCAGCAGACACAGCACGGCGACCAGCCAGGCCACGTTTACGCCCGCTCTACCGATGGCCGTCGCTGCCGTTCCTTTCGGAACCATGGTCGTTACTTCCGTTCCCCGCGCGCCAGCGCAGATAGCCGTTCATGAACTGATCGATTTCGCCGTCCAGTACGGCCTGAACGTTGCCGGTCTCGGTGCCCGTCCGGTGGTCCTTGACGCGCCGGTCGTCCAGCACGTAGGAGCGGATCTGGCTGCCCCACTCGATGGCCCGCTGCTCGCCGCGGATGGCAGCAAGTTTCGCCTCGGCCTCCCGGTCGGCCAGTTCGGCGAGCCGGCCCCGCAGCACCCGGAGCGCGACCTCCTTGTTCTGGAGCTGCGAGCGCTCGTTCTGGCAGGTGACCACGATGCCGGTCGGCTTGTGCGTGATCCGCACCGCCGATGACGTCTTGTTGACGTGCTGCCCGCCCGCGCCCGACGCACGGAACACGTCGGTCTCCAGGTCGTCGGGGTTGATCGTGATCTCTTCGGCGTCCTCGATCTGCGGCACGACCTCGACGGCGGCGAAGCTCGTCTGGCGCTTCCCGTTGGCGTTGAACGGCGAGATGCGCACCAGCCGGTGGACGCCGTGCTCCGAGCGCAGCATCCCGTAGGCGTTGGGGCCGGTCACGAACACCGTGGCCGAAGAGATGCCGGCGACTTCTCCCGGCAACTCGTCCGCGATCTCGGCTTTATAGCCGTTGCGCTCCGCCCACCGCAGGTACATCCGCAGCAGCATCGCGGCCCAGTCACACGCCTCGGTCCCGCCCGCACCCGGCTTCAGTTCCAGGATCGCCGAGGCCCGGTCGTGCGGGCCCGACAGCAGCGTCCGGATCTCCAGCCCGTCGAGCGCCGTGCGAATGGCGGCCAGTTCGTCCGCGATCTCCCGCACGTACGATTCGGGGTCGTCTTCCGCTTCGGCAAGCTCCAGCAGCGTCGCCGCGTCGTCCACGCGGCGCGACAGCTCCTGCACGGGGAGCACCTCGTCGCGGGCCCGGGCCAGCGCCTGCATCGCCTTCTGCGCCCGCTCCGGGTCGTCCCACAGGGTCGGCTCCGCGGTCTGCGCCTCTAGGCGGCGTATCTCCTGCTCGCGTTTGGCGACGTCAAAGATGGCCTCCCAGCTCGTCCAGCCGCTCGCGCACCATGGTTATCTCTTTGGAAAGGTCGCCCAGCAAGTCAATTCACGCTCCTGACAGATTCGGCGGCGCAGGGCGCCCGCCTGCCTTCAGTATACCATGCGGGCCGGGGCGCGGCCCTCACCCCCGTCCCCTCTCCCGTGACAGCCCTCACCCCCGTCCCCTCTCCCCTGCTCCCGGCTGCCGCCGGGGGGAGAGGGGTGCCTGGGGCCAAATCGACTGCGGCTGCGCGCGGGGCGACGCCTCCGAAGCTCCCTTTTTGTGAACCGGCAGTCGATTT
>CADCTO010000321.1:5475-7101 GCA_902805585.1 uncultured Armatimonadota bacterium
AGTCGATTTGGCCCCAGGCACCCCTCTCCCCCCGGCGGCAGCCGGGAGCAGGGGAGAGGGGACGGGGGTGAGGGCTGTCACGGGAGAGGGGACGGGGGTGAGGGCGGCGGCGCAGGAAACGGGCCTCCCCGGAGCGAAAGGTCTCCCAGAACCACGCACCGGAGTAGTAGTCACCATGGACCCATCCGCTCTTCATCACCGCCTCACCGACGCCGAGCGTCAGGCGTTTAACGAAACCGGGTTTTTGCAGATCCCCGACGCGTTGTCCCAGGATCAGGTGGCGGCACTGACGGCGGTAACGGACCGCGTCTTCGAGACCAAACTCGCCGCCGGTCACGACCCGCGCAAGTCGCTCTTCTACCCGAATTTCCTTCCCGACGACGACCAGTTCCAGGACCTCGTGGACTACGCGCCGGTCTTCCCCAAAGTCTGGGGCATCCTCGGCTGGAATATCTACCTTTACCACGCCCACCTGATCGTCACCCCGCCGACGGGGGAGCCGATGTCCGATAAGACGTTCGGCTGGCATCAGGATAGCGGGCGCGTCAACGTCGAGATCGAGTCGCACCCGCGGCCGCGCCTGTCGCTGAAGGTCGCTTACTTCCTGTCCGACACATCGGAGCCCGGGCGCGGCAACTTCTGGATCATCCCCGGCAGCCACCTCTGCGACACGCTGGAGCGGCCCGCCGACGGGGTGGGGCAGCCGGAGGGTGCCATCCCGGTCCTCGCCAAGCCCGGCACCGCCGTGTTCTTCGACCGGCGCCTGTGGCATACGGCAAGCCCGAACGCTTCCGATGTCACGCGCAAGGTCCTCTTCTACGGCTACGGCTACCGGTGGATTCGCACCAAGGACGACATGACGGTGCAGGACCTGTGGGAGCGAAGCGACCCCGTCCGTCGCCAACTTCTGGGCTGGGGCCTCAACTGCAACGGCTACTACTCGCCGACCGACGAGGACGTGCCGCTCCGCCAGTGGCTTCGCGAACACAGCCCCGACGAGGCGAAGTAGAAGGATCGAGGCGAGATTGGATACGACGATCCTGGGCCGCACCGGCCTGACCGTGAGCGTGATGGGCCTGGGTTGCGGCGGGCACAGCCGCCTGGGGCTGGCGACCGGGAAGACGGAGCAGGACGCTATTGCGGTCGTGCGGCGGGCGCTCGATCTGGGCGTCAACTTCATCGACACCGCGGAGGCGTACGGCACGGAACCGGTCGTGGGCAAGGCCCTGGCAGGGACGCCGCGTGAGAACGTGGTGCTGTCCACCAAGGCGGGCCCGCGCAAGGACGGTAAGCCGGCGACGGCCGCGGAGATGCGGGAGCGGGTTCACGGGTGTCTTGCGCGGCTCGGCACGGACTTTGTGGACGTGTTCCACCTGCACGGCGTCTCGTACGACGACTACCCGCACGCGGAGGCCGAGCTGCTGCCGGTGCTCGAGGAGCTGCGCGCCGAGGGGAAGATCCGGTTCCTGGGCATCACCGAGGCGTTCGGGTCCGACACGGCCCACCGGATGCTCGTGCGCGCGCTCGAAGACGACCACTGGGACGTGATCATGGCGGGCTTCAACGTGTTGAACCAGTCGGCCCGCGAGCGCCTTTTCGTGACGACGCGGGAACGCGGAGTCGGCG
>CADCTO010000322.1 GCA_902805585.1 uncultured Armatimonadota bacterium
GAAGACGATGGGGTTTTCCAGCGTCGGGTCCGACGGGAACTCGCGGCGGGCGCGCTGCACCTGCTGCAGCACGTCGACGGCGGCCTGCCCGATGTCCACGCCCCACTGGAACTGGACGCGCACGAACGAGTTGCCCTGGCCGGAGTTCGACGAGACCTCATACAGGCCGGGCACGGACGAGACCGCGCGCTCGATGGGCTTGGTGACCTGGGCCTCCATCTCCTCCGGCGCGACGTTGGGCCAGCCGGTGATGACGGCGACCGTCGGCAGCGAAACGTTGGGCAGCAGGTCGACCGGCAGACGCAGGAAACAGACCGCGCCCAGCAGCACGAGCGCCGCGATGCGCATGGTCACGGCCACCGGCCGCGTGACGGAAAAACGGGCGATGTTCATTACCGAGCGCTTCCTCCCCGTGCGGGCGCGGCGGCGTTGTCCCCGCCGCCCGTGTTGTTACCTCCGGCGGCCCCCCCGCCGCCGCGCCGTCCACCGCCGCCTGCCCGGACGGCCTGTCCTTCACGGACCGGGCGGGTCGAAAGGATGATGACCTGTTCGCCGTCCGTCACGCCGCTCTTGAGGGCGATCACCTTGCCGTTGGACAGACCGGTCTGCACCGGACGCGTCTGCGCTTTGCCGTCGGCGACCACGGTCACCGTGCCGGCGCCCGGCGTCGCGGGGTCCGTCTTGACCGCTTCCAGCGGCACGACCAGGACGTCGTTCGCCTTTTCGGTGACGAACGTCACCCGCCCGAACATGCCCGGGCGGACGCGGTTCCGCCGGTTGTCCAGCCGCACGCGCGCGGTGAACTGGCGGCTCTGGGCGTCGGCTGTCGGGAAGATCTGGACGATCCGGCCCGCGAACGTTTCGCCCGGCAGCGCGTCGAACGTGACGCTGGCGTTCTGGCCCTGGTAGATGCGGCGGCTGACCTCTTCCGGGAGCGAGACCGCGGCCCAGACCTGCTGGACCGCCTGAATCGAGAGGATCGGCTGGCCGGGCGAGGCCAGCGCCCCGGTGTCCACGGCGCGCTGCGTGACGACCCCGGTGATGGGGGCGCGCAGCGTCGTGTCGGAAAGACGTGACTGGGCGGCCGCCAGCTCGGCTTCGGCTGCCGAGACGGCGGCCCGGAGCGCGGCGAGGTTCTGGGCAAACGCCGGGGTCTGCGCGACGTTGGCGCGCGCGGCGTCGAGCGTTGCCTCCACCTGCTTGATGTTGGAGTTCGTCGCGAAGACTTCCGAGCGGGCCCGGTTCCGGGCGAGGAGCACCTGCCGCTCCGCGGCTTGCTTCTGCGCGCGGGCGGAGGCGAGCGCCGCCACAGCCGCGCCGCGTCCCTGCCGGGCCTGGCCCAGCGCAGCCTCCTGCACTTTGAGCGTCGTGCGGACGTTATCGACCACCTGCTTCGAGGTGGCGCCGTCCGCGAGGAGCGACTCCTGCCGCTCCAGCTCCGTTTTGGCGTTGGCGACGTTCGCCTCGGCGCTGGCGATGGCGGCGTCTGCCGCGCCGACGTCGGCCTGGGCCCCCGCGACGCGTCCCTGGGCGTCCGTCACGGCCGCCTGGGCTGCCGCGATCTGCGCGTCATAGTCCGCTTTCGCCTTCCGGTTCTGCGCACGCGCCGTGCCCAGGGCCGCCTGCTGCTGGCGCACGGTGCTGGCGACGCCCACGCTCTGGGCGTTGCGCGTGAGCGCGGCCTCGGCGAGCCGGGACCGGGCCCCCGCCAGGGCGGCACGGCGCTGGAGCACTTCCGCCTGCACTTCCGCCGGGTCGATGTTCACGAGCACCTGTCCCGCCGTGACGCGGTCGCCCTCGCGCACGCCCAGATACAGGATGCGCCCGGTGACCTTGGGGGTGACGTCGACGGCGAGCGGCGCTTCGACGCTTCCGACGGCCTCGAAGGTCTTTACGATGTCCTGCCGTTTCAGCGCCGCCGTCTCGACCAGAGCCGGGGCGTTGCGCATCGCGTTGCCGGCCGCCTCGCTTTTGGCGGCTTCGGCGCGCTTCTGCGACAGCCGCCACCCGATCAGCGACGCCAGAACCACGACGGAAAAAAGAATATAAACCCACCGCTTCATGCAAACGAATCCTTTATGCGCCTTGAAATTTAATACTACTAAAGCATCTATTCCAGTAAAACGCAAGCCGACCGGAAAAGTTCACGATATCTTTCGTCGTTCGGGCTGCCCGGACGTGAACGGCCCGGCTGAGGAGATTCGGCCCCACAAGCAGAACTACATCCCGTACGGCGCCTGCGCGGGAAGCGCATCCGGTTGCACCGCCGCCGCCGGCGGGAGGCGGCCGCCGTGGAGTCCGAGGATGCACCGACCGGAAACGCTCTACCTGATCGACGGCTACGCCTCGATCTTCCGCGCCTTCTACGCCATCCGGCACCCCCTGCACAGCCCCGTCACCGGGGAGCCGACGCAGGCGGTCCTGGTCTTCGCGCAGATGCTCCTCAAACTCTTCACGCGTCTGGAGCCCGACTACGTCGCCCTGGCCCTGGACGCGCCGGGCGGGACGTTCCGTGATGACCTGTACGCGCAGTACGCCGCGCTGGAGGACCCGGAAAAGACGGCGTCGAGTCAACCGCCGGCCCAGGAGCCGGTCCCGCCCGAGGAGGGGCCCGCGGACGCGGCCGGAGCGGAGACCGCACGCCAGCCGGGAACGGGGCCCGCCCGGTACAAAGGGGGACGCCGCGCCACGCCCGATCCGCTCCACCAGCAGGTCCCGCGCATCCTCGAACTGCTGGACCTGTTCGGCGTCCCGGTCGTCAGCCGGCCGGGTCTGGAGGCCGACGACGTGATCGCCACCCTTGCCGACCGCGTCGTCGGGGACCCCGCGCACCCCGGCCTGCGGGTCCGCATCGTCTCGCGCGACAAGGACCTGGAACAGCTCGTCTCCGAGCGGGTGAGCCTGTACGACATCCACACCGAAGCGGAGACCGACGTGGCCGCCGTGCGGACGAAGCGCGGCGTCGATCCCGCGCAGGTCGGCGACGTTCTGGCGCTCGCCGGGGACATCGTGGACAACATACCGGGCGTGGCCGGGATCGGACCCCGGACCGCCGCCAAGCTGGTCCGGCAGTTCGGCTCGGTCGCGGGGATCCTGGAAAACCTCGACCAGATCGCGGGCCGGCACCGGGAGAGTCTGGAACAGGCGCGGCCCGTTTTGCCGATCTCGCGGCGGCTGGTGACGCTGGAGCGGGACCCGGCCATCCCCTTTTCCCTCGACGATGCCCGCGTCCGCCCCCTGCCCACCGAGAACCTGTTGCGGCTGTTCGACGAGCTGGGCTTCCAGCGGCTGAAGGAGCCCCTGATGCGCCGTGCGGACGGGGCGCCGCGCGCGGGCTGAGCCGCGCGCACAGCGCGAGGAAATCCCGGACCCGGCGGGGAAATACCCCCGGGACGATACGAAAGGCGCGTGGAACCATGGGTGACCGGATGTCGGGGAAAGTGGCGGTGATCACGGGGTCGACCGGCGGGCTCGGCGAGGGCATCGCGCGGCGGCTGGCCGCGGAGGGTGCTCGCGTCGTGGTGTCGGGCCGGCGGGCCGAGGAGGGCGAGGCGGTCGCCCGGGGTATCGCCGAGGCGGGCGGGGAGGCGTTCTTCCGGCGCGCGGACGTGGCGCGGGAGGAGGACTGCGTCGGCCTGATCGAGGCGGCGCACGAGCGTTTCGGGCGGCTGGACGTGCTGGTCAACAACGCGGCCGCGCTGGCGCACCACCCGTTCGAGGAGCTTTCGACGGAGCAGTGGGACGCCGCCTACGCCGCCAACGTGCGCGGGCCGATGCTCCTCAGCCGCGCCTCAATACCGCACATGCGCGCCGGGGGCGGCGGGTCGATCATCAACATCGGCACGACCATGGCCTACCGGGGTGGCAATCTAGAGCGCATCGCCTACTCGTCGTCCAAGGGCGCGCTGCTGACGCTGACCAAGGTGATGGCGGGCGCGCTGGTCAAGGACCACATCCGGGTCAACTGGGTCATCGTCGGCTGGATCGCCACGCCCCAGGAGGTCGCGCTGCGCGACCGCACCCACGGCGATGGCGACGCGTTCCTCAAGGAGATGTCGGAGAAGCGCCCGATGGGCCGCCTCGAAACCCCGGACGACATCGCCGCCGGCGTGCTCTACCTGGCGTCCGACGAGTCGAGCCACGTCACCGGCGGCGAGCTCAACATCTCCGGCGGGCTTATGATCTGACCCGGAAGCGGCCCGGGGAGGTATCTCCCGTTTCCATCTCGAAACGGCCCGTAGCGGACCGCCGCTCGGACGGCGGCCGTGCGAAGCGAGGCTCGCAGTTTAACGTCGATCCGGAGCCCGCTCACCAAGGAGCACACGTGTCCGCCCCGATCCCGGCCGACGAAGCGCCGCGGCTCGACGCACTCCGCCGGTACAACATCGTGGACACCTCGCCCGAGGGCGCCTTCGACGACCTGACCCGACTCGCCGCCTTCGTCTGCGGGGTGCCGATCGCGCTGGTCAGCCTCGTCGACGTCAACCGGCAGTGGTTCAAGTCCCGCTGCGGGCTCTCGCTGAGCGAGACGCCCCGCAGGATCTCGTTCTGCGCCCATTCGATCCTGCAAAGGGACGTCTTCGTGATCCCGGACGCGCTCGAGGACCCGCGTTTCGCCGACAACCCGCTGGTCACGTCCGACCCGCACATCCGCTTCTACGCCGGGGCGCCGCTGATCACGCCGGACGGGTTCGCCCTGGGGACGCTGTGCGTCATGGACCGGGTGCCGCGCCGCCTCACGGCGGACCAGACCGACGCGCTCCGGGCGCTGAGCCGCCAAACGATGACGCAGATGGAGCTGCGGAGCAAGGTGGCGGAGCTTCAGCAGGCCGTCACGCGGCGGCGCCTGGCGGAGGAGGCCTACGCCGGGCAGCACCGCATCGCCGAGCACCTCCAGCAGGCGCTGCTCCTGACGCCGCCCGCCTGCGCATTCCCCGGCCTGGACGTCCGTACCGTGTACCAGGCCGCGTCCGACGAGGCCGACGTCGGGGGCGACTTCTGCGACGCCTTCCGGGTGGACGAGACGCTTGTCGCCCTGATCGTCGGGGACGTCGTCGGCAAGGGGCTGACGGCCGCCACGTTTACGGCCGAAGTGAAGTTCGCCTTGCGGGCCTTCGCGCGGGAACATCCCGACCCGGCGAGCATCCTGCTCCGCCTCAACGGGGCCGTGATGGACGCCCAGCGCATGGAGCCCCGGGCGGAGGTGACCCTGGTGACCGTCGCCCTGGCGGTCATCGACACCGCGACCGGCGACACGCGTCTCTCCGCCGCGGGCGCCGTGCCGCCGCTGCTCGTGTCGCACGGGGGCAGGGTCCGCGCGCTCAAGCCGGGCGGCATGATCCTGGGGGTGCAGGCGGGAGAGCAGTACGAGGCCGTGCGGTTCCGCATGCGGGAAAGGGACACCCTTCTGTTCGTGACGGACGGGATCACGGAGGCACGCAGGGCCGGCACCGGCAGGCTGTTCGGGGATGAGCGGCTGCGGCGTGTGGCCCGTGACGCCGTGGCGCGGGAATCCCTGGGCGAGGCGGCGGCGCATGTCGTGGACGAAGCCCGGCGCTTCGCCGGCGGACCCCTTTCGGACGACGCCTGTGTCCTCGTCGCGCGGCGACGCTGAACGGCGTCAGTCGTCCGCCTCGGGGAAGGTTTCCTCCTGCGCGCCGTCGCCGCCGTCAGCCGGCTCTTCCGCGGCGGGCGCGTCGCCGGCTGGCTCCCCGGTCCCGGGGGTATCCAGATCGGGCTGTCGCTCGACGACCGGGCTCGGCGGGGCGGCCGGAGCCGGCGGCGGCGCTTTCGAGACCGACGCCGCCGCGCGCTTCTCAGCGCGTTTGGCCGCGGCGGCGGCACGCGCGATCGTACGCGCCCGCGGTTTGCGAGGCGACGGCGGTTGGACGGGTTTCGCCCGCCGCGAGACGGCGGGACGATGGGCCGCGACGAGCACCCGCGCCTTCGGCGCCTTGCTGGGTACGGCCGCCCGACCCGCGGCAGACGGACGGGCCGCGACGGGCCTTCCCGCGGCGACTGGGCCCGTTTTTTGCTGCTGCGCCAATTTGGTTCGTAGCAGGGCGGGAACGACGGCGGTTTCGGTGCGGTCCGCGGCCCCACCCTCCGTGACATCGTTGGAGGACGGGTCGCGGAGTTTGCAGAAGACGAGCAGGCGGTAAGCGGAACGCGGGTAGCCGGGGCCCGTGCAGGTGATCAGAGTGAGATACGGTTTGCGCCCGCGGTTGAGAAGGTCGCTCCGGTCCGGGGTGACCACCTTCTTCTCGCCCACCACATATTCGTACGCGCCCTCCATCGTCTGGACATGGACCGCGTCCCCGACGCGCACTTCGGGGAGCCGCTGGAACCAGCCGTCGCGGTGGGCGGCGATGGCGCAGTTGCGGCGCTCCCCGGGCAGGCCCGTCGTCGGCAGATGGCCGGGACCGCGACGCAGCGCCACCCCGTCCACCCCTTCGATGACCACGGCGTCGAGCCCGATGCGCTTGATCCGCAGGCGGGCGAGCGCCTCGCCGGCTCGTGGGGCCGGCCGCGCCCGCCTGGTTTGTTTCGCTTTCGGCCGCTTTGCCTTCGCGGCCGTCAGTTTCGGGGCGGGGGACGGGCCTCGGCGAACGGACGGCTAGACGTCAACGGGCGCCCCCGTGGTAACGGGGGCGCTCGGGAAGCTACGAGCCAGCCGCTCCTGCCAGTAGAGTCCGTAGACCCAGGTCGCGGCCGGCCAGACCATCAGGATCAGGCCGGCCGCGATCAACAGGTTGCCGAGGCGACGTCCTATCATCGATTGGCGACGACTCTACTTTTTGGCGCCACGCCGGCGCACCACCAGGCCGACGCCACCGACCAGCGCGCCCAGAGCCAGCAGGGAGGCCGGGTCGCCGCCCGTCTGGGGCAGGTTGCCGCCCCCACCGCCCATGTCACCGCCGCCGCCGCCGCCAGCGCCCATGTCGCCACCGCCGCCGGTGCCGCCCATGTCACCACCGCCGCCGCCCGTGCCGCCGGCTCCGGTGTCGGTGCCAGTGCCGGCACCGGCGTCGGTGCCGCCGCCGGCCCCAGCATCCGTGCCGCCCGTGCCGCCGGCATCACCAGCCCCGGTC
>CADCTO010000323.1 GCA_902805585.1 uncultured Armatimonadota bacterium
CCGCCCCCGATGATCGAGCCGACGCCGCCCCCGGTTACGCCGACCATGACCGACATCCAGGTCTGCGTGCTGCAGGACGGCAACCTGACCAACGTGTCGGCGCAGTACAACCAGACCGCGGGTGACACCACGGTCAACGGGCAGCCGTTCGCGACTGCCTTCCCGACGGGCGGCCAGTACGCGGCCAACGCGTCGTGGTACATCAACAACGAGCCGGTGATGTTCCAGAACCGCCGCTTCGTCAAGTACGGCCTGCCGCGCGTGCTCGGCGTCAACGAGGTGACTCGTGTGGGCGAGTTCCAGGGTGTGCCGGTGTTCGCGGAGACGGGCCAGACCCGTCCCGAGGTGGTGTACGTCCTGGTGCGCCCGGGCTGCGAGTTCCAGCCCTACCAGGTCGAGACCAAGACCGGCAGCGTCCGCGGCGAGTAATCGCGGCAGCCTGACGGTGTAGCGAAGGAGGGGCGTCACGCACGGGGCGCCCCTCCCGCTTTTTGTGTCCGCCAGCCCCCACCGTGTCACGCCCGCGACACAGTCCGCGCAGGCGGACTTCCCGCGGTCGTTGCCGCGACTTCAGTCGCCGGCTGATGCGGCTGATGCGCCGGCTACGGCTGTTCCCGCTGATGCGACGGCTGTCCGGCCGTGCGCGCACCGTGTGTCGATTCCGCACGCCCGCCGCCGCGGCGCGAACGCGCGGGGGGCGTTGCGCAATGGCGGCGGATTCCCGCACATCCCCGTGGATGCGTGGAAAATGGCGGGGCGCCTTGCGTATCGGGCGCATGTGTCCCATGCAACACGCACCTGTGTCGTTTCGTTTCAGGAAGTGCCATTGCAAGGGGACAGAGGGGGCAGGGTGCAGATGTTTTCAGCGTTCGGCCTAAGGACGGCGCGTGCAATGTGTTGGACGCCGCGCGCGCGCGAGTGCAATGGCCGGGGCGAAGATGGCACCGAACTTGTATAAGCGGGGAACCGAAGGACGGACTCCCCATCAGGGGGGAGCCCATGCAACACTCGTTGAGGAGAAATTCGATGAAACGTTTGGCAACGTCCGCTGTGGCAGCTGCCCTGCTGG
This sequence comes from uncultured Armatimonadota bacterium, assembly GCA_902805585.1. Lineage (GTDB taxonomy): Bacteria > Armatimonadota > Armatimonadia > Armatimonadales > Armatimonadaceae > CADCTO01. The sequence continues at coordinate 1,070 of CADCTO010000323.1, forward strand.
CAGCCGGGACGGCCGGCCAGGCGCAGGCGCAGGATGGAATGATGGGCACGCGCCGCGCCAGCCAGTTCGACCTGGGGATCTACGGGGGTGGTGCGTACACCACCGACTGGTTCACGACGACGGAGACGGCCGACGAGGATGAGGGCTGGGCCCCCGGGTTCAGCGGGATCTTCGGCGCGCTGGCGCAGTTCTGGTTCAGCCCGTCGCTGGGTGTGCGGCTTCACGGCGCGTACCTGCCGCAGCCGCTTCCGCAGGCGGAAGGCTTCGACGAGGGCAACGAGCTGGTCACGAACAGCTACCTGTACGACCTGGACCTCGTCTTCCGGCCGTTCTTCTCGACCGAGGCGGGCTTCCTTCCGTCGGTGTACTTCTTCCTGGGCGGCGGTGGCTACACGGCCGACATCGGCGACTTCATGACGCCGGGCGTGGATGACAGCGACGCGATCGCGTGCATCCCGCAGGCGGAGTGGCTGGGCAACGGCGTGTGCGTGTCGACGAGCCCCGAGTACTCGACGACGGGCATGGGCGTGGTCGGCGTGGGCGCCGACTTCTTCCCGATCACCAACGCGCTCGGCATCTTCGGCGAGCTCGCGGTGCACGGCTACGACTCGCCGGCGCACGTCAATGACGGCCTGGAGCGCGGCAACGACAAGTTCACGTTCACGCCGCGCGCGGTGCTCGGCCTGAAGGCGATGTTCGGCGACATCCTGCCGCCGCCGCCGCCCCCGCCGCCGCCGCCCCC
>CADCTO010000324.1 GCA_902805585.1 uncultured Armatimonadota bacterium
AGCGCCCCGTGCTTGACCGCGTTCGTCGCCAGCTCATGCACCACCATGCCAAGCGGCTGCGCAACCAGGGCGGGTAGCATAAGGGCAGGTCCCGTCAGTGAGGCGCGCGGCGCCCCCTCCCCGTCCGCCAGGAAGGGCGCGAGCTCACCCTTCAGCATGGCATCCAGCCTCGCCCCCTTCCACTGGTCGGCTGCCAGCAGGTTGTGCGCCCGGGCAAGCGCCGCGATCCGCCCCTCCACCGCCCGCACGTAGCTGCCCACATCCGTCGCGCGGGTCAGCCGCAGGGCGGCCTGCACCACCGCCAGGGCATTCTTCGCGCGGTGGTCCACCTCGCGCGCGAGCAGCACCTGCCGCTCCTCGTTCGAGCGGCGCTCATGCGCGTCCTCGAGCATGCAGACCCACTCCTCAATTGGGCCACCCGACTGCTGCCGCACCGGGACGCCCTTGGAGCGCACCCACCGCCACTCGTCCGCACCTGGGCGCCTGACGCGGTATTCCACGTCCACGGGCTGCTCCGTCCGTCGCGCCTCGCTCCACACTGCGGCGGCACGGGCCCGGTCATCCGGGTGTACCGCGTGCAGCCAGCCCTCGCCGAGAGCCGCCTCCGGCGCGAGCCCGGTCAGCTCCGCCCAGCCGTGCGCCTCAAGAACCCTGCCGGCCCGATCCGTCCGCCAGGCAGTTAACGTGCCTACCTCGGCGAGGGCGCGGTATCGGAGTTCCTGGCGCGCGAGGGCCTGCAAGGCTGCATCCCGCGCCTGTGCACGACGCGCGATCGCGAGCTGCGCTCGGGTCAGTGCCAGGGCGAGCGCGTCGAGCTCCGCAGTGCCCGAGCGCAGCGACAGCGACCAGGGCGGTGCATCACCGGCCTGCAACACCTTGGCTGCTGTTTTGAGTCTGTCCAGCGGCCGCAGCAGGCGTCGTGCGACGGCCGTGCCCAGCAGCAGCGCCGTCGCGACGATCTGCCGGTCGTGCATCTCGCTGATTGCCGTGAGCGTGACGCTCTTTTCAATGATGATTCGGTCAAGCGGCAAGACCCGGATTCGTGGGTCCGCATCCAAAGCGGCGAGCAGATCGGCCAGCGATAGAGCGATCCTGCCGCGCTCCACAGCCCAGCACGCCTCCGCCAAGGCGATAGCGGGCAACACGAGTTCGCTGCCGGGGTTCAAAAGCGCGGCGCGCGCATCGGGGCCGAGGCGTGGACTGTCCGCCAGAAACCACAAGAGCGCGTGGGCATCAACGACGTAGATCATTGCCAATCCAGGCCGTCGTCCGGATCGCCGTGAAACTCCGCGGCTTTGAAATCGTCATCCGTCAAGTCCCGTAGTTGCGGGAACATGCCGGCTCGCAGCATCTGCCCTTTTTTCGGAACCGTGGCACTGCCGTCGGTCTGGTTCTCCAGGAACGTGACAAGAACGCGCCGTTCTTCTGCCAGGCCGGGTTCCTCCAGCAGTTCCACCTTACCGTTCTTGTAGATGCCCTCGATGGTCGTCAGCATGGCTCGCCTCCCTGCTCTATTGTAACGCAGGCGGTGACGAAACAAAAGCCGCCGGGTCGCACGAACCCGGCGGCTTTCTGGACCGTATCGAAGCCTTTATCCCTTGATGACGCCGCGGAAGGCGGAGGCGTTGGCCTCGTAGCCGGGGAAAACGCGGGCCATGTTCCGGGCGCCCAGGTGTTTGAGGGCGACCTCGCCGAAGACGGCGCGGAAGTCGGTCGTGAGGGCGAGGTCGCGGCGCTCGTAGAGCTGCTCGTCGGCCAGGCCGGGCCACTGGCCCAGGACTTTGCCGCCGCGCACGTCGCCGCCGAGGGCGAAGAAGGCGGTGGCGTGGCCGTGGTCCGTGCCGTTGTTGCCGTTCTGGCGGGCGGTGCGGCCGAACTCGCTCATGGTCAGGATGACCACGTCGCTCATGCGGTCGCCCAGGTCCTGGTACAGGGCGGCGATGCCGCGCCCGAACTCGGCCAGCCGGTTGGCGAGCTGGCCCTGCGCGGCCCCCTGGTTGACGTGCGTGTCCCATCCGCCCGACTCGGCGAAGGCGACTTCAAGACCCACGTCCGCCTTGATGAGCTGCGCGATCTGTTTGAGCGACTCGCCGTAGCGCCCGTTGGGGTACTGGGCGCCGTTCGCCGGTGTATAGCCGCCGGGATTGGCCTGCCGCAGCATCTTGATGGCGTCGAAGCTTTCCCGGCCCGGACCGTGGAACACGTCGCCGACCGCCTGGTCGTACAGCGTCTCGAAGCTGGACGCCGGACCGACCGGGCGGGCCGCCGTCATGACGCCGTCATCGCCACCACCCGCGCCTTTGCGGCCTTTTCCGCCGCGCGCGGGTCGGGACGCGAAAGCCGCCTCCGCGACGCCGAACGAGCGCAGATCCGGGATGGCGAGCGCGCCCGCGTCGCCCTGGAGCGAGCGGGGCATCTGGCCGCCGATGGCGACCGCCCGGAACGGCGACTTCATCTTTGCGCGATCTTCCGGACATGCCAACACCGCCCGGGCGAGCCAGCCGTCGGGCACCGATTTTTTTCCCGGCGTTCCCGACTCCATGTAGTCCTGCGCGTCGAAGTGCGAGCGGGTTCCGTCCGGCGAGCCGCAGGCGTGGACGATGGCCAGATGTCCCTGCTTGTAGATGGGCAGGAACGACTCCAGCGACGGGTGCAGGCCGAAGAAGCCGTCCAGATCCAGGGCCTGGCTGCGCGGGATGCCCAGCGCGGGGCGCAGACGGTACAGGTCGGGGTCGCCGTGCGGGACGACCATCGAGAGGCCGTCGGCCGCGCCGCGCTGGAAGATGCAGACCAGGGTCTTGCGGCGCTTCCCGGCGGTGGCGTCGGCCGCGAACACGGCGCGGCGCAGGAAGGCCGGCCCCACCACCGGCATCAGGCCGACCGAAGCGATGGCCACCCCGCCGTTCTTCAGAAACAGTCTTCGCGTTACCTTCATGTGAACCCCTCCCCCGTCCCCTCCCTTCGGAAGGGAGGGGGGTGCAAGTGATACCGCACGGTGAACAGAACATCAGGTGACCGTCATCCCCTCCCCCGTCCCCTCCCTTCCGAGGGGAGGGGACGGGGGAGGGGCGGTCAGCGGCGCTGGAACTCGGGCGAGCCGAGGACCAGGGCGATAAGGCGCGTGGCCGTGGTGGTGTCCCCGGTCGTCGCGGCGTTGGTCGGCGCGGTCTTCGCCTGCTGGAGCAGCGTGGCGCGCGTCGCGGGCGACACCTCGCCGTGGAGCAGGCGGTCGGTCAGGTGGTTGATGATGCGGGCCGGTTCCATGACGCCTTCCTGTTTCGGCACCGGTGGCTCGAAGGTGACTCCGGCCACCCTGCCGCTCGCCAGGCCGAGCGCGAAGTTGAGCCGCGAGATCAGCGCGCCGGACGACACCCATTTCCGCGAATCTTCGGGGTAGCCGGTCGGGGCCTGGTGCTGGAACAACGGCTCGCCCAGCGTCGCGACCTGCCCGACGAGGAGCGCGTTCAGCCCGCCGCGGAGGGCGGCCGGACGCATGCCGGCCGGGCGCGCCCGGTTCGGCGCTAGCTCGATGGTGCCGTCCAGTGCCCGCACCGACGAGACGGCGAACTCGAAGGGCGACTTGATCTTCTGCCGGTAGGCGACGCGGGAGAAGAACTCGTCGGACGTGATGATGGCGCGCACGACCTCGCGGATGTCGCCGCCGGTCTTCTGCCACACCCGGGCGCAGCGGTCGACAAGTGCGGCGGGCGGCTCGTCGGCCACGAAGCGCTGGCACAGCTTGCGCGACACGTGCCGCGCCGTGGACGGGTGCGACGCCAGGATGTCGAGGACCGTCTCGCCGTCCCGGATGCCGCCGCCGGCGGGGATGCGGCGCCCGAGCACGACCTTCTCGCCGTCATCGTGGCCGCGCCGGTTGAAGACGAACGTCCCCGTCCGGCGGTTCACGCTCCAGCCGGTCAGGCAGCGGGCGACCTCCTGCACGTCCTTCTGGGTGTAGCCGCCGTCCACGCCCAGCGTGTGCAGCTCCATGATCTCGCGGGCGTAGTTCTCGTTGATGCCACCGCGCGTACGCCGGACCGGCGCGGGCGCGGGCGCATTGGCGAGCGGGCCGCCGTTGTTGGCGGAGTTGCGCATCAGCCGCGGGCGCCGCCGGTTGATGGGTTGGGGCGCCTGGGACTGGGCGTTGTCGAGGTACACGAGCATGGCGGGGCTTTTGGCGCTGGCCCCTAAAAGGTCGCGGAACGTGCCGAAGGTGTGGGCGCGGATCACGTCGCGGTCGTCGGTGATCTTGAACACGCGGCACAGGTTCTTGCGGATGTCGATGTTGAAGTGGTTGGTCCAGAAGTCGACCATCACTTCCTGGAGCTGCCGTTCGGATTCGACGGCGCGGACCACCTTGGCCATCTGGAGCTGGGCGACGCCGGCGGCCACGCCGGTGCGGGCCTGCCGCCGCATCTGCTCGCGCTGCCGGGCCTGCTCTTCGGCCGTCATCTCCATGGCCGCCTGGCCGCTCTCGCGCGCCGCCGTCTCCCGCTTCCGCCGCTCCTGCGCCGCGCGCATCATGTCGTAGTACCCCTGGGCCAGTTCCTGGGGGGACTTGTTCAGGGCCTCGAAGCGGGACAGTTTGGCTTCCACGCGGGCGTCGTCGATCTTCTCCGGCGTAAGCTGGAGCGCGATGTAGCGGTCGAGCCCCAGCGCCTTGACCCGCCCTACGTCCCCCGGGCGGGGCCCGAAGCCGAGCCGGTGCAGGGCGTGGACGATCTTCTGCTCCTCGGTCAGGGGCGTGTTGTCGACGAACGCGGGGCCGGCGGTGGCGGGCGCGGGCTTGGCCGCCTTTACCGCCTTTGCCGCGGCCGGTTTGGCGGCCGGCTTCTTCGCGGCGGGCGCGGACAGTGCCAGACCCGTCCCGGCCAGGAAGAGTGTGCCACAGACTGTGATCCCGATGGCCTGTTTGGAGATGCTGCCGTTCATCGTGTTGGTCCTTTGGAGATGGCTGGCGCCAAGCGCTTACCCCACCAGACGTATTCTCGACAACTAAGTTCACTTCGCGGAACCGTCCCGTGTTTACCTGCTTTTTCGGCCCGGGTATCTTCCAAGCGATCTTCCTCTTTCGAGAACGCTACAGGGATGGTGCGGGGGCACAGGGTTTTATGGAACGGATTCATGGCATGTTGTTGGCGGTCATCGGCGTCCTCAGTGGCGCGTGGCTCGGCGCGGACCTTCTCAAAGGCGGGGCGAAGCGGGCGGCGCGAGCGGCCACGCGGCCGAAACCGGAGCCGGCGGTCGCCGGGACAAAGGGCGGCAGCCTCGCCCTTCCGCTGGCCGCGGCTGTACCGGCCCGAAAGCCGCGGGTGGCGTCCGCCGACACCAAACCGGCCGAAGACAAGCCGGTGAGCGCGCCGGGGGCCCAGGAGTCGCACAGCGACATCCGGCAGGTGCACGGCCCCTTCGGCTACCTCATGGAGTTGGGCAAGCGGTTCGGCGCCGACCTGTGCCCGGCGTGGGCGGCCTCGCTCTCGTTCTTCTCGATCCTGTCGATCCCGCCGGTCCTTCTGTGCGGCCTGGCCGTTCTGGGCGCGCTCATCAAGCCCGCCGAGGCCGAGCAGCAGGTACAGCGCGTGCTCGCGAATGTCCTGCCCGGTGGCGGCAGGGCGGCGGAGCGACAGGCCGCGCAGATCATGAAACAACTGAACGTGGAGAAGTCGATCGAGACGCTGCACGAGCAGCGCGGCGTCGCGGGCGTCGTCGGCGTGGTGTCGCTGTTCTGGGCCGCGATGCAGATCTTCATCAACGCGACCACGCCGATGAACGCCGCCTTCCGGGCGAAAGAGACGCGCGGGTGGTTCAAGCTGCGCGGGTACGCGCTGTTCCTCCTGTTCGTGGCGGGTGCGCTGTTCCTGCTGTCTCTTCTGCCGTCGGCGGGGGCGTCGGTGATACGCCGCATTCCCTGGTTCAGCAACCTGCCGGACCCCGTCCCGCCGATTATCGCGTTCCTGATCCTTCTGGTGGGCGTAGCCATCAACGCCACGATGTTCGCCGTGATCTATCGCTACCTCCCGTCGCCGTCGGCGGGCATCGAATGGCGAGAAGCGTTTTTCGCGGGCGCCATCGTCGCGGTGCTGTGGGAGGCGGCCAAGATCGGGTTCGCCTTCTATCTGAGCAGGTTCGGCAACTACGACAAGGTGTACGGCTCGCTGGGAGGCGCGGTGGCCCTGGTCTTCTGGATTTACTACTCCTCGCTGATCCTGCTGCTGGGCGCGGAGATCGCGAAACTGTATTCGGACGTGCGGGAGGCGAAAAGGAACCCGGCGCCGGCCTGAGACGAACGTTTCGCGGCGTGAACGTCTGAAAAGCGACCCCGGCCCTTCGCGAGGGCCGGGGTCGCTTTTTGATCGAACGCGCCGCAGCGCAGCGGGCTCAGCGGCGGCGCAGGAAGGCGGGGATGTCCAGGTCGGTGTCGGACGGGACGCGGGCGGGCTGGGGCTCTTCGTCGCGGCGCGGCTCGATCTTCTTCGTGACGCGGTTCTCGAAGCCCGTCGCGAGCACGGTGATGCGGACGGCGCCCTGCAGGCGCGGGTCGATGACGGTGCCGAAGATGATGTTGGCGTCTTCGGCGTCGGTGCCCTCGCGGATCAGGTCGGCGGCCTCGTAGACCTCGGCCAACGTCAGGTCGGGACCGGCCGTGACGTTGACGAGCACAGCGCGGGCGCCGGCGATGTCGGTTTCGAGCAGGGGCGAGGAGATGGCGGCCTGGGCCGCTTCGACGGCGCGGTGGTCGCCGTCGGCGAAGCCGATGCCCATCAGGGCGCTGCCGGCGTCACTCATGACCGCCTTGACGTCGGCGAAGTCCACGTTGATCATGCCGGGCACGGTGATGATGTCGGAGATGCCCTGCACGCCCTGGCGCAGCACGTCGTCCGCCTCTTTGAAGGCCTCCATCAGGGTGGCCTTCCTTTCGACCACGTTGAGCAGACGGTCGTTGGGGATGACGATGACGGTGTCGACGTGGTCCTTGAGGTTGTCGATGCCCTCGTCGGCCAGCCGGGCGCGGCGCGGCCCCTCGAAGCGGAACGGCTTGGTGACCACGGCCACGGTCAGGATGCCCATGTCCTTGGCGATCTCGGCGATCACGGGCGCGGCGCCCGTGCCGGTACCGCCGCCCATGCCGGCGGTGACGAACACCATGTCGGCGCCCTCGAGCGCCTTCTTGATGTCGGACTTGGACTCCTCCGCGCTGGCCCGCCCGATCTCGGGGTTGCCGCCCGCGCCCAGGCCCTTGGTCAGGTTCTCGCCCAGTTGAAGCGTCCGCTCGGCGGCGGACGTGCGCAAGACCTGAATATCGGTGTTCATCGCCCAGAAATCCACGCCGATCAGCCCGGCCTCGATCATCCGGTTCACGGCGTTGGTGCCGCCGCCGCCGCAGCCGATGACCTTGATCCGAGCGAACGTTTCGATTGGTGTCCCCGCGTTCATACGCCGTTTTTGCCCCCTTGTGTTATCCCACATCTCGCCGCCCGCGCCGACACGGCGCGCCCGCCCTACGGTATTGTACCGGGTGCCGGACCTCATTATTCGGCGAGGCCAGGCAAAAAAACCTTCGTCCGCGGCTCAACCGCCCACGCGCTCGAAGACGGTGCGCATCCAGCGCCGGACCGCGGCGAAGAGCCCGCCCGACGATTCGCGGCGCGGGATGCCGGCGTGCGCCTTGCCGCCGAACTGCACCAGGCCGACGGCCGTGGCGTACGACGGGCTGCCGACGGACTCCGACAGCCCGCCGACGCCCGTCGGGTAGCCGATGCGCGACGGCATCCCGGTCACGGACGTCGCCAACTCGCGGGCGTCGCGGACCATCGCGCCGCCGCCGGAGAGCACGAGACCGGCCGGCAGGAGCCCCGCGTAACCGGAGCGGTTGATCTCCTGGCGCACCATCTGGAAGAGTTCGTTCATGCGCGGCCCGATGATCTCGCCCAGGACGCGCGTCGGCAGCGTCGTCGGCTCGGTCGCGCCCAGGCGCGAAAAGGTGAACGTGCCCTCTTCCGGGAGCGTCTCGACCATGCACCCGCCGAACTCCCGCTTGACGCGCTCCGACTCCTCGAGGGTGGTGCGCAGACCGGCCGCCACGTCTTTGGTGACGTACTCGCCGCCGACGGGCAGGACCGCGGTGTAACAGATCTCCCCGTTGATGAAGATCGCCAGGTCCGACGTGCCGCCGCCGATGTCCACCAGGGCCACGCCCAGATCCTTCTCGGCGTCCATGACGACGGACTCGCCGGTCGCGATCGGCTCCAGCACGGTGTCCTCGACCTGCAGGTTCGCCCGTTCGACGCACTTGGCGACGTTCTGGAGGAAGGTCTCCGCACCGGTCACGATGTGCGTTTCCACTTCCAGCCGGGTGCCGCTCATGCCGACCGGCGACCGGATGCCGTTCTGCCCGTCGATGCTGTAGCCCCGGGGGATCGAGTGGATGATGCGGCGGTCCGGAGGCAGCACGATGACGCGCGAGTTCTCGAGAACCCGGTCCACGTCTTCCTGCGTCACCTCGCGGTTGGCGTGGGTGATGGCGATCACGCCGCGCGAGTTGAGCGAGGCGATGTGCTCCCCCGTGACGCCGACGATGACCGAATGCACCTCGGCCCCCGCCATGCGCTGCGCCTTCTGGATCGAGTCGCCGATCGCGCGGACCGTGCTGTCGATGTCGACGACGACGCCGCGGCGGATGCCGTGCGACGGCGACACGCCGACGCCCAGCACGTCCACGCGCCCGGACGCGCCCTCGACGACCTCGCCGATCACGGTGCAGATTTTCGTGGTCCCGATGTCGAGACCGACAACGATGTCTCCCTTTGCCATGGGAAAGGGATGAGGGATGAGGGGCGGAGGGTGAGGTGAAAAGGAAAGGGTACGGCGACCGCCGGCCCGACCCTCTCATCCCTCATCCCTCGCCCCTCATCCCTCCTCCTTCATCCCTCCTTCTTCGTGCGCGACAGCGCGACCTGGGTCAGCCAGTAGCGGCGGATCAGGGACAGGTTCAGAAAAACGCGCCCGCCCAGCACGACCACGGCGGCCAGAAAAAGGTCCACGCCGATGCGGTCCCCGAGATACGCCAGCAGGCCGGCGAGCACCGTGTTCATGAAGAACCCGGTCAGAAAAATGTCGTCGTGAAACTTGCCCTCGATGCCGGCGCGGATGCCCCCGCAGATCGAGTCGACGCCCGCCAGCGCGGCCAGCGACAGGTACGGCGCCACCCCCGGAGGGATCGTCCACTGCGACGCGTACACGACAAAAAACCCGACCAGGAGGCCGACAACCGGCAGCCAGCCCATCGCGTGCGTGTCCCCGTTTCTCTACAACCCGGTCTGGGTCGCTTCTTCGGACTGCTTCTGCGCCCGTTCCGCCTCCGCCTTGGGGGCTTCCCGCGCGTAGCGCAGCGGGGTGGGGCCGGCGTAGGCGGGCAGCGTGATGGCGTCCGCCTTGTCGATCGAGAACATGGACGGGTCCGTCATCTTATAGGCGTCCTGGACGCCGTTCGCCATCGTCATCGAGGAGACGAGCGTGTCCGGGTCTCCGATAGCCTTGATCTTGACCGGCGAGCCGTTGGTCGGGATGTTGTTGACCAGGATGGTCGGTCCGACACAGCGCACCGCGGTCGTCGCGATCACACGCTGGTCGTTGATCACGATGGCCTCGGCGCCGGCCGCGCGCAGCTCGTTCAGGACCGCCTGGATGTCCTGGTCGTGGATGATGTAGGGCTTGAGGACCTCGGCATACGTTTCCGGGGAATCCTCCGGCGAGCGCGGGGGCCGCTTGGTGGAATCCTGGAGGGTGATGACGACGCCGGGCCCGGTCACCGCGACCAGCCCGCTGAGCAGGTTCGCCTTCTGCAGGCTCTCGCTGAGGAGGCGGGCGTTGCCCTCGCCGTCCGCGGCGGCCTTCTGGTACCGTATCAGGCTCGCCTGGATATCCGCGATCTTCTTCTTCTGCTCGGCGACGGTGTCGCGCAGGTCGGAGTAGGCGGCGGCGAGGCCGGATATCCGCGTGGTCGGGAGCTGCTCCTGGCGGATGCGGTCCTGGGTCTTGAGCGAGGCGGCCAGCAGGCCGCCGAGCACCACGCCCAGCGCGGTGACCTGCCACACCCACGGTCGGTTACGGATCTGTGATGTGAAAACGCTCATAGCGCCTCGCCCCGCGGTGTCGTGGAGCCTGTCCGGGAACGGATTGCGGGGGCATCATAGGCGTAAAGGACGACATAATCGAAGCCGCCCTCCCGCAGATCCGCGCGGCGCGCCAGAAGAAGTGCAAGCGTGTCCAACTTCCGGTCCAGATCTTTGCCGGACCCCAACCGCACTTCCGATCCACCCGCTCTATTTAAGCACAACTTGCCGGTTTGGTCAACCCTGATTTTGTCGAGCGGGAAATCGTCGCGCGCGGCCGCCCAATTCAAACATTTGTTCACAGCGGCGAGGCCGGGGGCAACAATTTGTTTGCCGAGACGGGGCGCGCGCGCGCCGGCGGTTTCGAGCGAGATGCATGCGAGCCCGGCTTCGGGCGTGCGGTTTTTCCGGAACGGGACCATCCCCCGATCGACGGTGTAAAAGACGCCGCCGACCTGGACCGACGCCCACGGGGCGCGCTCGCGGACCTTCACGACCAGGCGATGCGGGAGGCGGCGATGTACCGTCGCCCGTGCGACCGCGGGCTCCGCCTCGACGGCCCGCCGGATCCGCCCGACCGGCAGCGTCAGGATGTTCCGGCCGGGTTCTATCCCCGCCCGCCGGAAAAGGCGCTGCGCGGACACCGTCTGGTTCCCCTCGAACCGCACCGTGCGCACCCACAGGCGCGGGGAGAACAACAGGGCCACGACGCACTCGACGAACAGAACGCACAGGGAGGCGCGGAGCACGAGGCGGGGGTAGTTCGGGCGCAGCCGGTTCCGGCGACGGGTCACGACCCGCTTGGTGCGGCCATGGCCGCGCGGCGTGCCGGGTCTGGCACGCTTGACCCGGGCGACCGTAGCGTCGAGCCGCCCGGTGTGATATGCCCGCTGCCGGTCACTCAACGGGCGCGGGCCGGGGTCCTGGCGCGCCGCCGCCGGACCGGGCTCGGAGACCAGACGGTTGGGCTTGACGGGGCGGTGGCGCCCGCCGCTTCCGTGCGGGATCTCGCTGTACTTCAATGCGGCACCTCCAGGGCCAGCGCCACGAGGCGGTCCAGCAGCGCGGGGAACGGGATCCCGGCCGCCAGCGCGGCTTTGGGCAGGAGCGACGTCGCGGTCATGCCGGGGATGGTGTTCGTTTCCAGCGTGACCACGCCGTCGTCCGTGACGAACATGTCGGTCCGGCTCATGCCCCGGCAGCCGAGCAGCCGGTGGCAGAGCAGGGCGATCTCGCGCGCCTCGTTGGCGGCGGCGGTGTCGATGCGGGCGGGCACGATCTCTTCGGCGCCGCCCTCCTGCGAATACTTGGACTGGTAGTCGAAGAAGCCGTTGGGCGGCACGATCTCGACGATGGGCAGGGTCACGAGGTCGTCGTTGCCCAGCACGGCGACCGTGATCTCGGTCCCCTCGACGCGCTGCTCGACCAGGACGGTGTCGTCGTAGCGGAAGGCCAGGGCCAGGGCGTCGGCGAGCTTGTCCTCGGCCTCGACGACCGTGCAGCCGTACGTGCTGCCCTGGCGGCTCGGCTTGACGATGACCGGGTAGCCCAGCTTGTCGGTCACCTCGCGGACCGCCCGGCGCAGCCGCGCTTCGTCGCCGCGGTAGAACACGACGTCGGCCGGCATGTAGACGTTCTCGGTCGAAAGGATCGCCTTGGTGCGCACCTTGTCCATGGCGAGGGCCGAGGCCAGGACCCCGGAACCCGTGTAGCGGATGCCGAGCACGTCCAGGAACCCCTGCACCGTCCCGTCCTCGCCGCCCGGCCCGTGCAGCGCGATGAAGACGACGTCGGGCCGCTCGGACTCGTCCGCGGCCGCGAGCTGGGGCAGGTCGTCCACGTCCAGCTCCCAGGCGATGTACCTGGTCCGGTCGAGCGCGTCCAGGATCTGACGCCCGGTGGAAAGCGACACCTCGCGCTCGGCCGAGCGCCCGCCCATCAGCACGGCGACTTGCTTTATCTCCTGCATGGCCCCCTCACTTGCCCGCCAGCCGCGTGTGCAGCCCCGTCGCCGCGGCGCGTATGTCGCCCGCGCCCATCGTCAGCACCACGTCTCCCGCCTCCACCTCCCCCGCGAGCCGCTCCGGCAGGTCGTTCTTGTCGGGGGTGTAGTGTACGGGCAGCGTTTGCGCCTGCGCCTGTGCCTGCGCGCGCACCCGCTCTGCCAGCGCCTCCGACGTGACGCCGGGGATCGGCTTCTCGCGCGCCAGGTAGATGTCGGACAGGTACACGGCGTCGGCGCCGGCGAGCGCGTCGGCGAACTCTTCCATCAGGTCGCGGGTGCGCGACGGCAGGTGCGGCTGGAAGACGGCCACGAGGCGCCGCTCCGGGTAGGCCGCGCGCGCGGCGGCCAGTGTCGCCCGGATCTCGGTCGGGTGGTGCGCGTAGTCGTCCACGATGAGGACGCCCCCCGCCTCGCCGATCTTCTCGAACCGCCGCCCGGTGCCGGTGAAGGATTCCAGACCCTCGATGATCGCCCGCGGGCCGATGTGGAACGTGAACGCGACGGACGCGGCGGCCAGCGCGTTCAGGACGTTGTGCCGCCCCGGAACGCGGAGCCGGATCGGCCCGTAAGGCTCTTCGTCCGGCATCCAGTTGCGCCGTATGCGGAAGGACGGGCGCTCCCCCAGTTCCAGGTCGATGGCCTGCACGTCTACGGCGCGGTCGTCGTCGAAGCCGTAGTTCATGCTCTGCAGGCCTGGGAGCGCCTGGGCAAGGGTCCTAGTCTTCACGTCATCCCAGCACAGGATCACGTCGCCGAAGCCGTCGCGCCGCCGCCGTTCGCCGGCCTGCCGGATGAACCGGTCGAACGAGGCGATCACGTGCGCTTCGGTGCCGTGGTGGTCCAGGTGGTCCGCTTCGATGTTCGTGACGACGGCGACGTTCGGCTGCATGTACAGGAAACCGTCGTACGCCTCGCACGCTTCCGCCAGCACGACCTCGCCCCCGCCATCGGCGGCACGGCCGCCGTTACGGGCGTTGCCGCCGATGGCGGGAAGATCGCCCCCGAGAAAGATGGTCGGGTCCAGGCCTGCTGCGATCAGGATGTGGGCCACCATGCCGGTCGTCGTCGTCTTGCCGTGCGTGCCGGCGATGGCGATGCCGCGCCCCGTGTTCACCAGCGCGCCGAGCAGTTCCGGGCGGCGCAGGACGGGCAGGCCGCGCTCGCCCGCCGCGCGGACCTCCGGGTTCTCGGACGGGATCGCGTCCGACACGATGACGGCGGCGGCGTCCCCGAGCTGCGTGGCGTCGTGGGCGGCGTAGACGCGGGCGCCGGCCGCTTCCAGGCGGGCACGTACGGCGGGCGAGATGCCGGGGTCCGCACCCGCGACCGGCCTTCCCCGCTCGGCCAGAACCTGCGCCAGCGCGCTCATGCCCGCGCCGCCGATGCCCACGAAGTACAGCGGCCCTTCCGGAAGGCGAGGAGCCGCATAGCTGTCTAAGTTTTCCTGCGCTTCTTTTATCATCTTCAGCGGCCCGAACGACCCGCACCCGCCGGCACCTTCTCGGGGCGCTTCCGCGGGGGCGCGGGCGCTTCGTCCAGAAGATCGATGTCCGGCTCGGCGCTCCGGCGTTTCCGTTCGCGGTAGTACGGGTTCTGTGAAATGTTGAGCAGGATCCCCATACCGATGAGCGTCGGGACCAGCGAGGACCCCCCATAGGAAAGGAACGGAAGCGGGACGCCCGTCGCCGGAATCGACGCCGTGACGACCCCGATGTTGACGATCGCCTGGACCGAGACCATGCCCGTGATGCCGGTGGCGAGAAGCGCGCCGAACGGGTCGCGTGTCCGGGTGGCGATGTGAAACCCGCGGGCCGCGAGCGCGACGAAGAGTGCGAGCACGGAGCACGTGCCCAGCAGCCCCATCTCTTCCCCGATGATGGCGAAGATGAAGTCCGTCCGCTGGGCGGGCAGGTTGCCCAGCCGCTTTTCCCGGCTCTCGCCGAGCCCGACGCCGAAGGGGCCGCCGGTCCCGAGCGCGATCTTGCTGTGGGTGATCTGGTAGCCCGCGCCGCGGTAGTCCGCCTGCGGGTTGATAAAGGTCACCATCCGCTTCCACCGGTAGCCGTCCGTCCCGTGCCGCAGGGCGAGGCAGACGCCGCCGAGGGCGAACACGGCCAGCAGCGTCACCATCCAGCGCGCCCGCGCGCCCGCGGCGAAAAGCACGAGCAGGGCGGTCAGGAGCAGCGTCACCGCCGTGCCCAGGTCCGGCTGGAGTTCGATCAGGACCACGACCAGCATCACGACGCCCAGCAGCATCCCGACCCCGCCCCACAGGTTTTGCACCAGTTTGGGACGCGCCGCCAGGACTTTGGCGAGGTACAGAACCAGGGCCAGCTTGGCGAACTCGGACGGCTGGATCTTGACGGGACCGTACCCGATCCAGCGCTGCGCCCCCTGCGCGCCGTGGCCCATGGCGAGCACGGCGGCCAGCATGGTGATGGCCAGAAGCAGCGAAGGCACGGCCCAGCCTTTGAGTTTCCAGTACGGGACGCGCTGCGCGAGGAACATCCCGGCGAGCCCGATGGCGGCCCAGAGCGCCTGCCGCTTCACGAAATACGCCGGGTCGCCGCCGGTATATTTCACCTCGGCCGCCAGTGCGTAGGACGCGTTGAAAACCATCACGACGCCGCCCCCCAGGAGCAGCAGCGTCACCACGAACAGCCACCAGTCCGGCGCGAACTTCTTCTGTGCAGCAGCCTCGGTCATGCGTCCCTCTCCCCCGTCAGTTCCTTCACCGCCTCACGGAACACCTGGCCACGGTGCTCGAAGCCGTTGAACATGTCGAACGACGCGCAGCCCGGCACGAGCATCACGGTGTCGCCCGGCCGTGCGGCGGACGACGCCCGTCGGACGGCGTCCGGCAGCGTGTCGGCCCGCTCAACGTCCCGCATGCCCGCGGACGCCAGCGCAGCCGCGATCTCCGGGGCCGAGACGCCGATCAGTATAACTTTATTGGCACTTTCTTTAACGGATCTTGCCATAGCCGACAGGTCGCCGCCCTTATGCTTGCCGCCCATGATGGCGACCACCGGGCCGCCCGCCGCTTCCAGCGAGGCCGCGACCGCGGCGGGATTCGTGCACATCGAGTTGTTGACATAGCGGACGCCGCAGCGCGTCGCCACCAGCTCCATGCGATGCGCGACGCCCTGAAAGCCGGACACGGCCGCACGGATGGACGGGAGGGAGATGCCGGAGTCGGCCGCCATGCACGCCGCGGCGAGGACGTTGGCGACGTTGTGACGGCCCGGCAACGGCACCCCCGCGGCGTCCATCAGCCGCTGGCCGGCGACCCAGAGCGTTTCCCCCCGGAGGCACCCCGCCGCCTCCCGTTCCAGGGAAAACAGCAGGCGCCTGCCGCTCCCCGCCCCGGAACCGTAGCGCACCACGTTGTCGTCATCCCCGTTCAGCACGGCGGCGTCGTCCGGCCCCTGTGTGGCGAAAAGACGGGCCTTGGCGCGGGCGTATTCGTCGAAATCCGCGTGGCGGTCCAGGTGGTCGTTGGCGACGTTGAGCCACGCGCCGACCCGGGGGCGGAACCGCTCGACCCATTCGAGCTGGAACGACGATATCTCCGCGACGATCACGCCGTCTTCGGGCGCCTCGACCGCGGCCAGGATCAGGGGCAGGCGCTGCCCCGCGTCCTCGGCGATGTTGCCCGCCACCCAGGTCCGGCGGCCCGCTTCCCGGCAGATCGCGCCGAGCAGCGCCGTCGTGGTCGTCTTGCCGTTGGTGCCGGTGATGGCAAGGATCGGGGCGCGCGCCAGCCGGTACGCGACCTCGATCTCGCCCAGCACGGGCACGCCGCGCCGCACGGCGTCCCGGAGTGACGCGGCGGAGCGCGGGACGCCGGGACTGGGGACCACCAGATCCGTGTCCGCCCAGTCGATCTGCTCCGACCCGAGGGAGAGCATGACGCCCGCGCCGAGTCCGCGCGCCGCCCGGACGGTCTCCGCGGACAGGCGCTCCTCGGGTTTGGCCTCATAGACGCGCACCCGCGCCCCGCGGTCGCGCAGCACGCGGGCCGCCGCCAGGCCTGTGGCCGCGAGGCCGATGACGGCGATCCGTTGTCCGGCAAACTCGTCCATAGGCATCAGGGTGCGACCACCGTGACCGTGTAGGGTGAAAGGAGGGGCGCCAGCGCGGCGCCGACCGCCGCCGCCATCAGGGCCATGACCCAGAACCGGGCGACGACGCGCGTTTCGGGCCAGCCCAGCTCCTCGAAATGGTGGTGCAGCGGGGCGCGGCGGAAGACCCGGTTCGCTTTGGCGTACTCGATCCCGCGCCGGATGCGGCGCCATTTGAACACGTAGCGCTGGATCATCATCGAGCCGATCTCCATGAGATAGACCGCGCCGACGACTAGCAGCAGCGTCTCCTGTTTGGCGGCGATGGCCGCGGCGGCGACGCCCATGCCCAGCGCGAGCGAGCCCGTATCCCCCATGAACACGCGCGCCGGGTGGGCGTTAAACCAGAGGAACCCCGCGCAGGCGCCCGCGACCGAAAGGTAGAAGATGCTCACCTCGGGCGTGACGGCCGCGCTCTCGTTCAGCAGGGCCAGCACGGCGAGGGAAAGGGTCGTGATCAACGTGGTGCCCGCCGCCAGACCGTCCAGGCCGTCGGTGAAGTTGACCGCGTTGCCGAACCCGCACAGATAGAGCACGCCGAGCGCGTAGTATAAGATACCGAAATCTATGTTGCGGCCGAAAACCGCAACAACGGTAGTGATCCCCGCCTGTTCCGTCTGGCCGATGACGAACAGGAACAGCGCGGCCACCAGGACCTGACCGGCGAGTTTGACACGCTCGCTCAGGCCCGCCTTGTTCTGCTTCCGGCGCGCCTTACCCAGGTCGTCCAGGAAGCCGACGATGCCGGCGAGGAGCAGGGTCCCGGCGACCGCCAGCAGGCGGACGCGCTGCCGCTCGTCCAGGGCCGCGAGCAGCGTGAAGGCGACCGTGATCACGAACGCGACGGCGACCAGGAGCAGGCCGCCCATCGTGGGCGTCCCCTGCTTCGCCTGGTGGCTGGCCGGGGCGTCGCCGCTCACGGGCTGGCGCGCGGACCGGCGGCCCAGCAGGGCGATCACGGCGTCCCCCAGTCCCAGCACGAGCCCGGCGGAAAACAGGAAGACGAGCGCAAGCATGTTGTCACTGAGGAACATGTGCGACCCCCTCGTGCCCCAGCGCGGCGAGGATCTGTTCCATCGCCAGGGCGCGCGACCCTTTGACCAGCACGGCATCCCCGGCGCGGACCAGGCCGGGCAGCACGGCCATCGCCTCTTCGGTGCTCGCGAACGCGCGGACGCCGGCGGCGGGATAGCCGGCTTCGCGCGCGGCCTCGCCGAGGCTGTCCGTCAGCGGGCCGATCAGGAAGAGGAGGTCCGGCCGGGCCTGCGCCACGGTGCGTCCGACTTCGGCGTGGCCCTCGGCGCTGTGCCCGCCTAGCTCCCGCATCTCGCCCAGAACGGCGATGCGCCGGCCGCCGGCCTGCGGGACCGGCATGTCGCGGAGGGTTTCCAGCGCCCCGATCATCGACGCGGGCGAGGCGTTGTAGGCGTCGGCGAGGAGGACGAGGCCGCCGGGCGTGTTCACGACTTCCATCCGCAGGGCGGCGGGCGACCAGGTGTTCAGGGCCCGCGCGATCGAGTCCAGCGGGATGCCGAGGTGTGCGCCGACGGCAACGGCGAACAGCGCGTTCTGCACGTTGAACCGGCCGGGCGAGGGCACGAACATCTTGCTCCTGCCCCACGGGCTGTCCACGGTGAAACGCCACCCGTTCTCGTGTCGTGCCAGGCCCGAGGCGAGCACGTCGGCCTTCGCGGCCTCCACGCCGCAGGTGATCGTCTCGCCCGCGTGCCGCGCGCGCAGGCGATCCACGAACGGGTCGCTCGCGGGCAGGACGGCCAGCCCGTGCGACGGCAGCGCCTGGAGCAGCTCGCCTTTGGCCTCGGCGATGTTTTCGCGCGAGCCCAGGAGTTCGATATGCGCGGTCCCGACGTTCGTGATCACGCCGACGGTCGGGCGGCCGATGTCGGCCAGGCGCAGGATCTGCCCGTACCCGCGCATCCCCATCTCCAGGACCAGGGCGGTGTGCCGCTCTTGCAGCCCGAAGATCGTCAGCGGCACGCCGACCTCGTTGTTGAAGTTGGCCTCGTTCTTGTGGACCGAAAACAGGGACGCCAGAACGTGCGCGACCAATTCCTTGGTCGTCGTCTTGCCGACGCTACCCGTGACCCCCACGACGGGAAGGTCCGGGAAGGTGTCGCGGTAGGCGCGGGCGAGGTCGCCGTACGCGAACAGCGTATCGACCACGACGACGTGCGGCAGATCGAGTCCGTGCAGCGTGTGGTCTACGAGAAGGGCCGTCGCCCCGCGCTCTTTCGCGACGGCGACATAATCGTGGCCGTCGTGGCGTTCGCCGCGCAGGGCGACGAAGAGCGCCCCGGGCCGCAGCGTGCGGGTGTCCGTCGAGACGGACGTGACGACTTCCTCGCCGGACCCGCCGACCAGGGCGCCGCCCGTGATCTCGGTCACGTCGTCGAGCGTCATCCGGAGCAACGGCGGATCTCCTCGGTCGCGACCTGCACGTCGTCGAACGGCAGCGTCCGGTCGCCGATTATCTGGTAGTTCTCGTGCCCCTTGCCCGCGATGACGACGGTATCGCCCGGGCGGGCCTGGCGCACGGCGAGCGCGATGGCGGCGCGCCGGTCCGCCTCGCGGACCACCCGCGCGCCCGCTCCGTCCATGCCGGTCAGGATCTCGTCGATGATGGACTCGGGCGCTTCGCGGCGAGGGTTGTCGGACGTGACGACGGCGACGTCGGCCAGGCGCAGGGCGATGTCCCCCATCTTCGGACGCTTCGTGCGGTCGCGGTCGCCGCCGCAGCCGAAGACGGCCAGCAGGCGCCCTTTCGTGAGCGGGCGCGCCGACCGCAGTACGTTCTCCAGCCCGTCCGGCGTGTGCGCGTAGTCCACGATCACCGCGAAATCCTGGTCCGCTTTCACCGGCTGGAACCGGCCGGGAACGGGCGGGCAGGCGGCAAGTCCTTGCGCGATCACGTCGGCCGTAAGCCCGCGCGCCACGCCGTAGCCGACGGCCGCGAGGGCGTTCTGGACGTTGAATGCCCCGCCGAAAGCCAGGCATACCGGCACGTCCCCGGCCGGCGTCGCGGCCACGAAATCCACGAAGTCCACACCCAGGGTCGCGCCCGGGGTGCGGATGTCCGCATCGTGCCGCCCGTCCGCGGCGTACGTCAGCGTCCGCGCCGCGCGCGTCGCGCGTCCGTAGTAGCGCCCCGCCGCGTCCTCGGCGTTGAGCACGGCCACGAAGTCTTTGCCCGCCGCCCGCGCCACGTCCGCGTACTCCGTGAACAGCCGCGCTTTGGCGTCGCGGTACGCCTCCATCGTGCCGTGGTAGTCGAGGTGGTCCTGAGTCAGGTTGGTGAACACGGCCACGTCGAACGCGCAGCCGTCCGTGCGGCCCTGGGCGAGTGCGTGCGAGGCGACCTCCATCGCCGCCGAACCGACGCCTTCCCGGCGCATCTGCGCGAAGAGCGCCTGGAGGTCCGGCGCTTCGGGCGTCGTCCGCTCGCCGGGCAGTTCGCGGCCCGCGATCGTCGCGCCGAGGGTACCGATCACCCCGGTCGTGTCGCCCGCCGCCCGGGCGACGGCGTCGATCATCCGCGCGGTCGTCGTTTTCCCGTTCGTGCCGGTCACCCCGGCCAGGTACAGTCGGTGGGTCGGGTCTCCGAAAAACCGGCAGGCGAGCGGCGCCATCGCGGCGCGCGCCTCGGGGACCACGAGGCGCGGGATCGGGAGGGCCGCGAACCGGTCCGCGCGGTCCGCCTGCACCAGGACGGCGGCGGCGCCCGCGGCGACGGCGGCCGGGATGAAGTCGTGGCCGTCGTGCCGCTCGCCCGGTACCGCCAGGAACAGAAACCCGGGGCGCACCTGTCGGGAATCGTAGGCGAGGCCGGATAGCAGAACGTCGGCGGAACCGCCGACGACATGTGCTCCCTCTACCCCACTTGTCAGTTCCCGCAGATTCATGACGCGCCCGTCCCCCCGTAAGCGTTTTCGTTATAACATATGGCTTCGGCCCCGTAAAGTGACCAGGGTCTCACCCGCCTGCCCCCCTGATCCACTCCGGGGACGGGGGGACGGGGCGTCAGGAGGGCGTCCAGGATCGGCCGGGTGCCGCGGCGCCCGCGCCGCCGCGGCGCTTTGCCCGGCACGTCCGCCTTGTCACCGGGGACGCGGCGCCCGAGGAGCGCCTTTTCCAGGATCCGTTTGAAGACGGGGCCGGCGACGACGCCGCCGTAGTAGGGCCCCTGGGGAGCGGTGACGGACACCAGCACCACAAACTTCGGGTCCTTCATCGGGGCCATGCCCACGAACGAGGCGACATATTTACCGCCCACGTAGCGCCCGCCGCGCGCGATCTGGGCCGTGCCGGTCTTGCCGCCCGCCGTGTAGGCCTCCATCTGCGCCGCCTTGCCGGTCCCGTCGTCCACGACCGACTGGAGCATGCGGCGCATCTCGCGGGCCGCTTCGGCCGAGACGACGCGCCGGCCCGGCTCAGACGCCGCCGGCCGGAGCACTCCCCCTTCGCCGTTCCTGACCCCCCGGACGATGCGCGGGCGCATCCAGACGCCGTCGTTGGCGATGGCCGCGTACGCGGCGGCGAGCTGGAGCGGCGTCACCGAGATACCCTGTCCGAAGGCGACGTTCGACAGCTGGATGTCGGACCACTTGTCCGGCTTGCTGAGCAGGCCCCGGCTTTCGCCCGCCAGCCCCGAACCGGTGCGCTCGCCGAAGCCGAACGCCCGCTCGTATTCCCACAGCCGCTCCTTGCCCAGCCGGAACGCGCAGTCGGCGGTGGCGATGTTGCACGAGTTCTTGATCACGTCCAGCAAGCT
Source organism: uncultured Armatimonadota bacterium (assembly GCA_902805585.1). Classification (GTDB taxonomy): domain Bacteria; phylum Armatimonadota; class Armatimonadia; order Armatimonadales; family Armatimonadaceae; genus CADCTO01. Next base: position 21,031 of record CADCTO010000324.1, read on the forward strand.
CTCGCGGCCGTGGCTGGTGCCGTGGGCGCAGTGGATCGTGCGCCGCCCGATGCCGCGGGCCCCCGAACAATAGAAGTACGTGTCCGGCGACACTTTGCCCTCTTCGAGCGCGGCGGCGACCGTGATGACCTTGAGCGTGGAGCCGGGTTCGAACGGGGCGGTCACCGCGATGTTCGTCCGCGCGGCGGCCGTGGAGTCTTTCCGGCGGTTGATGTCGTAGGTCGGGTAGTTCGCCAGGGCGAGGATGTCTCCGGTCCGGGGGTCGAGCACGACCACCGTGGCGGACTCGGCTTTGGACGTTTCGTAGGCCACCTTGAGCGCTTCCTGGGCCTCGTGCTGCACGTCGGCGTCCAGGGTCAGGACGACGTCCTTACCGGGCAGCGCCCCCTCATGACGGCGGACGGTGCCGGGGATGGGACGGTTCTGGGGGTCGAATTCGGCCTCCAGAACCCCCGGGATCCCCCGCAGCTCCGCGTCCAGCGTCTTCTCCAGCCCGTCCAGGCCCCGGCCGTCGAGGTCGGTGAAACCCAGCACGTGGGCGGCCAGTGCCCCGTTCACGGCCGCGCGCCGGCTCTCCGGGAGGACCCCCACCCCGGGCAGGCTCGCCGCCTGGATCTTCTGGGCGAGCGGCCAGTCCACCTGCCGCCGGACATCGACCGCCGGGAACCGGCCGTCGGCGCGGCGTTTCGCAACCTTCAGCGCCAGGGTCGCCACGTCGAGATCGGGGAAGAAACCGGCCAGCCCGTCCAGCGCCCGGACGCGCCGCGCCTCGGGCGTGTCGCCCTCCACGGCCTTGGAGGAAGCCACGTACCACAGGTTGGGGTCGAGCACGATGACGCCGGCGCGCTCGTTGCCCACGAGCAGCGTGCCGTCACGATCCAGCAGCAGGCCGCGCCGCGCCGGCAGCACGTGGCGGCGGCGGCGCAGCTCCGCCGCGATCTGCTTGAACTCCTCGTGCTGGAACACCTGGAGGTAGACGAGCCGGCCCGCCAGCGCGAGGTAGAGCAGGGTGACGATACCGAACACCCAGACGATATGGGGGGGAAGTGCGTTTCCCGTGCTCCGGACGCGGGCGTTCCTGCCGCGTCCGGAGCGCGATGTAGTTCCGGCTGCCATGCCGCTCTCCCGTCCGTGTTACGGATTGTTCTGCGCGACCGCTTGAGCCGGGGCGTCCGCCGGCAACACCCGGGCGGATTCCGGCGGGGCCACGACCATCCCCATCGCCTGGGCGCGGCGCGCCACGGCCTCGGGCTGCTTCAGGCGGCTCAGCTCGGCCCGCAGCGCCTCTTCTTCCAGTTCCGTCCGGCGCAGATCGCGCCGCAGCACCGAAAGCTCGAACCCGGTCGCCGTGACGCGCGCATACGCGGCGACGTAACCGCAGAGCAGGGTCACCAGGAACGTACCGAGCAGGACGGCGGCGGTCATGGGGCTGCGCCAGGTCAACGCCTGCACCGCGCGGGCGAGCCGCGACTTGCGCCGGGTCGTCCGGACGACCCGGCGGGCGGGTTTGCCGTGCGGCCGTGGAGCCTTGACCGCCGCCGACGGCGCGGCGACGGCGGCGGCGGGCAGCGGGCGCGGGGCGACCCATTGGCGTGTGTCCGGCACCCGGGTGACCGTTACCGTCTGTGTCCTCTCCGCAGTCAGCATCGCTCTTCCCTCCTCCACCCGTGCAGTTGAGAGTCGAGGGTCGAGGAGTGAGAGGCAGAGGGGGATGGCTCTTCCCCTCTCTCGACTCTCGGCCCTCGACTCTCAACTGTTTCTTAACGCCGCTCGGCGGCCCGCAGGCGCGCGCTCCGCGCCCTCGGGTTCGCGCGCACCTCTTCGGCCGACGGCACGACCGGCTTCTTCGTCAACACGTTCAGGACCGGCTCCGGCGGCGGCGCGAGGTCCGGCAGGTCGGTCCCGATCCGCTTGCCCGACAGCGCCGCCAGCGTCTGCTTGGCGATGCGGTCCTCCAGCGAATGGTAGGCGATCACCACCAGCCGCCCCCCGGGCGCCAGCAGGCGCGCCGCCTGCGGGAGGACGGCCTCCAGGACCTCCAGCTCGCGGTTCACCGCGATGCGCAGCGCCTGGAACGTCCGCGTCGCCGGATGGATCTCCCCGGGCCGCGTCCGCAGCGGCATCGCCCCGCGCACGGCGTCCACCAGGTCTTCGGTGGTCGCCAGCGGTTTCTCCGCCCGCCGCCGCACGATCTCGGACGCGATCCGGCGCGCGCGCGGCTCCTCGCCAAATTCAAAAAGGAGGCGGGCGATCGCCTCCTCACTCAGCCGGTTCAGCAGGCCCGCCGCGGTCTCGGCGCCGCCCGCGGGGTCCATCCGCATGTCCAGCGGCCCTTTATAACGGAAGGCGAAGCCCCGCTCCGCCGTATCCAACTGGTGCGACGAGACGCCCAGGTCGAGCAAAATACCGTCCACGGAACCGACGCCCTCCGCGGACAGCGCCCGCTCCAGGTCGCCGAAATTCGCGCGCACCAGCCGCACCCCGACCCGGCCCGCCAGGTCGTCCATCGCCGTTCGCGCCGCCTGGAGCGCGTCCGGGTCCTGATCCAGCCCGACCAGCTCCCCCCCCGGCGCCAGACGCTCGGCGATCGCCCGGGCGTGGCCGCCGCCGCCCAGGGTGGCGTCCACCACGCGCCCCCCCGGGCGGGGCGCCAGATACTCCAGGACTTCGGCGAGCAGGACCGGCGTATGGTACGTGCTCATCGCCTGTCATCTGCGATAGGGGCGGCGCCTGCGCCGCCCCTACTTGCCCAGCCCCGTCTCGAACGCGGATTCCGCGATGTCTTCGTCCGACAAGCTTGCATTAAAAGCATCCCAACCGGGCTTGCTCCACACCTCGATCTTGTTGCCGGCGCCCACGATGGCGACCTCGTCGCCGATCCCGGCGAACTCGCGCAGGTTGCTCGGGATGGCGACACGCCCCTGGTTGTCCACCTGCGTCTCCAGCGCCCCGCCGGAGAACCAGCGCTGCAGGCGGATCGTGTGCTTGTCCAGCGCGGGCTGGGACAGCAGGTGCTTCTCCATCGTCTCGAAATCGTCCTCGCGGTAGACAAAGAGGCAGTGGTTCAGGCCCTTGGTGATGACGAAGGTCGTGCCCAGTTCGTTGCGAAAACGCAACGGAATGATCACCCTCCCCTTGTCATCCACGGAATGGTAGTGTTCCCCCCGGAACATCCATCGGCCTCCACTGAGTCTCCATTTGCCACCACCGGCACAATTGTAGGTTATCAAGAAGGCGATGTCAACCCTCGCAGGCAAAAATGCCGAAAAATAAGCGGCCGGAGATACTGTATATGCCTCAACAAGCAGGAATAAGGGCTATATGTTGTGTTTTGTTCGCCCCAAGTGTTTGCCCCGCGCGGGTTTGACAGGCGCGTTCCCGGTCGCTATACTGGAAGCCGATTGCGCGGCGGCAACCACCACCGGTCACCACTTGCCACCACCGATGGCAGCTCCTGCGGAGCGTTTCATCTTGTGGGGGGCTGTGGGGGGGCGGGTGGAGGCCGGAGGGAGGAGCAGAAACGTGGAGCTGAATCGTGACGCCCCGTACGTGGTGGGCGTGGACCTGGGCGGCACCAACGTGCGCGCGGCCGTGACCGACCGGGCGGGGGCGATCAAGGGCGCGGGCCGGGCCACCTCGCTGGCGCACGACGGGGTCGCCAAGACGGTCGGGCAGATCCTGGCCGCCGCCGACGAGGCGATGCGCGAGGCGGGCATCGACAAAGCGCAGGTGGCGGGGCTGGGCATCGGCGTGCCGGGGGTGATCGAGCCCAAAGAGGGCGTGGTCGTCTGGGCGCCCAACTTCTACGAGAACGGCGAGCAGTACCGCAACACCCCGTTCGCCGGCCCGCTGCGCGAGCGGGCGGGCATGCCGGTCTTCATGGGCAACGACGCCAACGTCGCCGCGCTGGGCGAGTTCCGCTTCGGCGCGGGGCGGGACGTGTGCACCCTGGTGATGTTGACGCTGGGCACGGGTATCGGCGGCGGCATCATCCTGGACGGCAAGCTGTGGACCGGCGCCACCGGCGGGGCCGGCGAGATCGGACACATCATCGTCGCGGCCGGCGGGCGGGGATGGGCCGCCGCGTTCGGATCGCTCGAAAGCATGGGCCAGATCAGCGCCATCACCGAGCGCGCGGCCCGCAAGATCTGCGAGGCCCGGCAGTCCCGGCTCGCCGAGACGGTGGACTACGACTGGCGCCTTTTGACGCCCAAACTCATCGCCGACGCCGCGGCCGAGGGGGACCCGATCGCGCTGGAGACCTTCGAGGAGACCGGCTACTACATCGGGCTCGGCATCGCCTCGATGGTCAACCTGCTCAACCCCGAGATGGTGGTGGTCGGTGGAGGCGTGGCCCAGGCCGGCGACCTCATCCTGGACCCGATCCGCCGGTCCGCCCGCGCCAACGCCATCAAGTCCCTGATCGACTCCTGCCCCATCGTCGGCGCCGAACTGGGCGACGACGCCGGCATCCTGGGCGGCGTCTCGCTCGTCCTCGACGCGCTGGAAGGGTAGCGGAAGCCGGGCGGTCCGGCGGCGGGTGGCGTCCGGTGAAGGGCGCCCGCCTGTAGAGGAAAAGGCGAGGGGGCGGCTTGCTTCAGCCGCCCCCTCGCCCTTTTCATCGTCGGCTGCCTGTCTACCCGGCGGGCAGTTTCAAGGACGGGTCGCCGAAGAGCATGAACTTCATGGCCTGAAAGAAGATGCTCGCGGGATACCAGTCGTCGGTCGGCACCAGGCTCGCCAGCCGCTCCTGCTTATAGTAGTGGGCCACGGCCCCGGACCAGCAGTCGCCGAGACGCGGCGTGCTCCTCGCCTTCCCGAGCGTCTGCGCGAACCCCTCCAGGAGCGTCAGCCCTGCGGGCTGACTCCCGGTGTTGCACCCGATGTAGGCGACCGCCCCGTTCGGGCCGCCGCGCAGGAGCTGCTCGCCCAGGCCGGGCGGGTTGAAACGCCCCCGCTGGTACGGCGCGGGCGGCGGGGGCGGCGCCGTGAAGACCTCGCCCCCGTTCGTGCCCCGGTGCTCCTTTCCCGCTACATCCACGTAGGCCTCGTACGGAGGAAGCGTGGCGAAGCGGGCGGTGGAGCAGCCCGCTGAGATCAGGATGGGAAGGCGGTCCGCGTTGCGAAGGTGCGGCAGGGTGCCGACCGAAAAGCACTGCTCCCAGCCCAGATCACTGCCGTGTCCGGTGTGGAAGAGCAGGCCGACGCCGCCGTTCAGCAGCGAACGCACCTCCGTTTCGTTTGGCGGCGGCGTCCGGTCGTCGCGTCCCGCGTCTGCGTAGTAACGTTTCTCCACGCCCCACCCGGCCGGGAGCACGCCGACCAGGCGGTCCATGAGCGGGCGGCTGTCCACCCACCCGCCCACGGCGACGAAGGCGGCGCCCGTCGCGCCGCTCCGCTTTGGCAGCCCGTTCTCATAGCGCATGGTCTTGGCGGCCACGAGACGCGCTTCGGCCGGCGTGCTCACGGGCCAGCGCCCCACGGCGATGTCGGGGCGGTAGTCCACGCGGTCGAAGTTGATGGGGTCTTTTTTGTTCTTTTCTCCCCGCACCTCACCGAAGTAGCCGGCGTGAAAGCCGTCGGTCCGCGCGTTCCAATTCTCGAACGTCCCGCCGGGCTTGGCGAGGTCGGCGTAGTACAGGTCGCTCGGGTAAAAGGCGTAGTCGAAGGCGGCGCGGTCTACGCGGTCGAGCACCATATAACGGACGGGCAGCACGTCCGCATCCCCGACGAGCAGGACGTAGCCAACGTTGCGCGGCCGCCAGACGTTGTACAGAAAGCGCTTCAGCCGCTCCGGGTCGTCCGCGCCGCGCGTATTTTTGAGGGCGCGCTCCAGCGACACCAGGTCGGCGGGCATCTGGCGCTGCTTGTGGCGCAGGTAAGGGGCGAGCGCCGCGTGGAACGCGTCCGGCGCGACGATCAGAAGGCGCCGGCCAGCCGGCGCTTTCCCCGCAGCCTCCGCGGGGGCCACGGACGAAAAACAGCAGACGAGCGCGATGAGGGCGGCAAACGCACCGCCCCGCGCCACGGCGTGACCGATCATGACGACACCTCCACGGCAGGTTTCGAGGACCGGCATGGGTTTTCCTGGGAAACCCGACGGGCGTGCTCTATAATGGACGCATGGCAGTGACAGAGGACGAAGCGCGGCGGGCCGAGACCCTCGCGCGGTTGTGGGCCGAATTCCACCGGCTGAACGTTGAGTTTTTCGACGGCAACCTGAAACTGGACGAGATACGCCTGTCCACGCGCAAGCAGTACGGGGGCTACTACAAGCGGTTCCTGCCGAGTCCCGAATGCCCCGCGGGCCGGAACCAGATCGTGCTGTCGTGGCGCGCCTACCGGGAACACGGCTGGGACGAGACGCTGAACACGTTCCGGCACGAGGTCGCCCATATCGTACACCTGGACCATTCCCGTGCCTTCTGGGCGCTCGCGGAACGCCTGGGCTGTACCCGCCGTCATGCCCTTCCCTCCGCCACGCGCCCCCACGCCTACTGCCGCTACACCTACGAGTGTCCCATCTGCAAGCATCGCGTGTTCCGCCGCAAGCGCCTTGTTAAAGCCTCCTGTGGTCGGTGCGACAAGCAGTACAACCCGGCGTTCCGGCTCCGCCTTGTTCCCCGCTCTACCGCCTGATCCGGCCGATTTTACGAACCCGCCCTCTCAGGCGATAGAGCAACGGCCTCTTGCAAGGAAAGGACCGGTGGATGCGGAAACAGCAACAGCCCGACAACCGGCGCGCGTTCGACGACCGGATGAAACTGCACCTGCGCGTGGTGTCCGTGGGCGGGCGCACGTATCGCATAGTCACCCTGCGCCCGGGGACCGAAGCAGCGTTCAGCACCAACTTCTTTCACGAGACGTGGCACGTCGTCAGCGACGCCGCAGGCGCCCTACTGCTGGGGCGCCTGCTGTGGGGCCTCGCCTACCAGCGGCAGCCGGGCACGCTGGTGCTGCTTCACGGCGAGCATGTCCAGCCGACGCCGTTCGACGCCGACCCGTCCGACCCCGTCCTCCTGGTCCCCGCGCACCTGACGCCGCTCGATGTCCGCGCGCTGCGCGCTTTGAAGGAACGGCTGCACCGGCTCGGTCCGCCCCAGGCGACCATCCGCTGGCAGACCCACGGCCTGAGTCGCTTTGCCGGTGACCGGGACGCGATGTGGGACGACGAGGGCGTGGAGCGGCTCTGCTCAGCGAAAGGCGAAGGGTCATGGCAGCGGGAACAGATATCGCGCAGCGGCGGGTTCCTTTGCTACACCGCGCCACCGCAGGTCCTGCGCCTGCGGGCGTTCCAGGTCCACGGTCTGGACCCGAGCCGGCACGGGATGGACTACCACTACCTGGCCGACCGTTCCGGGCGCCGCGACGCCGACGGCGAGGTGCAGGTCTTCCGCGATTACCGACGCCAGCTTTCGGACGTCCGGGTCGCCCGGCGCGAGGTGCTGGCCGAGGGCGGCGCGGCGGTGCCCTGCCCACAGGCGCTGCGCGAGCGGGTCTGGCAACAGCGGGAACGTGTCGTCGCCCGCCGCAACCATCGATAAGAAAGACCTGATGCCGATCTATTTCTACAGCGACCGCGAACAGCCCTACGGTTGCTTCTCCAACTTCTCGAAGCACGGGTTCCTGCTGGACGGCCAGTGGTGGCCGACGAGCGAGCACTACTTCCAGGCGCAGAAGTTCGCGGGCACGGAACACGCCGAGGCGGTCCGGCTCGCGCCCGCACCCATGGCGGCGGCAAACATGGGGCGAGAACGAAACCGCCCGCTGCGCGCGGACTGGGAGCAGACGAAGGACGACGTGATGCGCCGCGCCCTGCGCGCCAAGTTCGAGGCGCATGACGACCTCCGCGCGCTACTGCTCACGACGGGGGACGAAGAGATTGTCGAGAACGCGCCCGGCGACTTCTACTGGGGCTGCGGCAAGGACGGCACGGGCAAGAACATGTTGGGGAAGCTCCTGATGGAGTTGCGCGACACCCTCCGCGGAGCGGCCTCCTCCGACCGCTCCTGCCCGTGAACGTCGGCCTGACCCTGGGGAAGTTCGCCCCGCTGCACAAAGGGCACCAGTTCCTGATCGAGACCGCGCTGTCCGAGATGGACGAGGTCGTCATCGTCATCTACGACTGTCCCGAGACGACCGACGTCCCGCTCAACGTCCGCTCCCAATGGCTCCGCGACCTGTACCCGGGCGTGCACGTGATCGAGGCGTGGGACGGCCCGACCGAGGTCGGCGACACGCCGGAGATACGGAATCGGCACGAGGACTATATCCTGGACCGCCTACGGATTGGCGGCGTCACACACTTCTATTCCAGCGAGTTCTACGGCGAGCACATGAGCCGGGCGCTCCGGGCCGTCAACCGCCTCGTGGACCGGGAGCGGGCGGCGGTCCCGATTTCGGGAACGGCAGTGCGTCAGAGCCCGTTCGCGTTCCGCGAGTACCTGGACCCGCGCGTGTACCGGGACCTCGTGACCAATGTCGTGTTTCTTGGCGCGCCTTCGACCGGCAAGACGACCCTGGCGTGCCGGATGGCGCAGGAATACCAGACCGTGTGGATGCCGGAATACGGGCGCGAGTATTGGGAGAAGCATCAGGTCGAGCGGCGCCTGTCGCTGGATCAGCTCGCCCAAATTGCCGAGGGGCACCGGGAGCGCGAGGAGGACCTTCTGTACCGCGCCGACCGGTACCTGTTCACGGACACGAACGCCACCACGACGTACCTGTTTTCGCGCCACTACCACGGGGCGGCAACGGACCGGCTCGTGGCACGGGCGGCGGAGGCAGCCGCGCGGTACGATGTGGTGTTCGTCTGCGACACCGACATACCGTACGAGGACACCTGGGATCGGTCGGGAGACGTGAGCCGTCAGGCGTTCCAGAAGCACGTCATCGCCGACCTGATCGTGCGGAAGATCCCCTTCTTCCCGGTGCGCGGCGATCTGGACGCACGGGTCCGCCGCGTCAAACAGGTCCTGGACAAGCACCACAAGTACCGGAACCTCGTATCGGGGATCGAGTAAGGATAGGGCATGGAGAGCTTGTTTTCGTCGGGAGTGCTGCGGTTCTTGAGCGTTGAGCGCATCGCGTTCACCGTTTTGGGCTACCCGCTGAGCTACGTGGAGCTGATCGGCACCGTCTTCAACCTGTGGTCGGTCTGGCTGGCGACCAAAAACCGCGTGGCGACCTGGCCCGTCGGGTTCGTGGGCGTGCTGCTGTTTCTGGCGCTGTTCTATCAGGTCCGTCTGTATTCCGACGTGGTCGAGCAGATCTACTACCTGTTCGCCTGCGCGTACGGGTGGTGGCAGTGGGGGCGCGCGTCCGGCCCGAACCCCAAGAAATCGCTCCCCATCCGGTTCAGCACGGTCCGCACGCTCCTGATCGCCGGGCTGGTCACGATCGTCCTTTCGCTCGCGGCCGGCGCCTTCACGAGCCGGATGCACCTGCTGTACCCGGCGCTGTTCCCGGAAGCCGCCTCCTACCCGTACCTCGACGCGGCGACGACGGTGGGCAGCTTCACGGCCACGTTCCTGATGGCTCTGCGGCGACTGGAGTGCTGGATCTACTGGCTCGTCATCGACACCGTGGGCGTCGGGCTCTACTTCACCAAGGACGTCCGCTTCGTGGCGCTGCTGTACGTGATCTTCCTCGTTCTCGCCGCGAGCGGCCTCCGGCTGTGGATGCGGGAGGCGCGGAAGGAAGCCGGCCGCGGACCCGTCGAGGCACCGGCGGCGACATGATGCAGCAGGTATCAGGCCCGCGATGGGTTCTGCGTATGGACAGACGGCGGCGGTGGAGTCGCGGGCGAGCGCAGGAACTTCTCACCGGTGATGTTATAAGCGGCGCACCGCGGAGCGAAACGTGTCATGGGTCTGAGCTACAGCTATTTGGTGTTCATGGAGCGTGCGAAGTTTCTCGACGCCCTGCAAACGGTCGCGGCGTTCGCTGAGGACACCGGCCCGGACGCGCGCACGGCCGTGGCGCTCTGCGGACGCGCGATCACGCTGCCGTTCGCCTACTCGGGGAGCGCCGCATTGCCGGACCTGGACCCGGTGTCCTACGAAGCGCCGATTGCGCTGGACACCCCGCGGCACACCCACGGGTTTCGAACGTCGCTGTTCTTCGAGGAAGCCGACGAGGCCGTGGCGAGCTACGTGGAAGGGTGGACGCGTGGCGTGCGGAGCGAATGGAAGCGTGACCCGACGAACGCGGCGTTCCAGGACTGGCTGCCGCCGCGCGACGACCGGGGACGTGCGGCTATCGGCTACATCTACCTGACGGTGTGGACGGACCTGAGCTATGACGAGGATTTGGAAGCCCGCGACGATTACGGGCCTGACCTGGTGCTGTTGCAGTTCACGGCCGCGACCTCGGACATGAGCCGCTTGTTCGAGGAGTCAGCCGCCGTCCGGCGCGCGTTCGTGTCGCATGCGGCGGGGTGCGGGGCCGTGTGCGGTCTGCTGGACCGGCGCAACTCTGACCCCGGCGACGCCGTGGTCTTCTGGCTGGACGGCCGGGAGCACCAGGGGACGGTGGTATCCCGTGCCTGGCTGCCCCTGGACGAGATCCGCCGGCAGGTCGCCGCCGCTGCGCCCGATGTATAATTGCTGTGGGGCAGCGCGGATCGCCCGCCGCCGGAGACCGCCTGGTGAATGGGGCACCGTCGCGCATTCGTTGCCTGGACGTACCTGCTCAGTCCCCCTGACACGGAGGTCAGCGTATGGACATAAGGGATTTCGACCTTGAGCCGGATGAGCGCGTCTTCCGGACGCGGGGGCCCGCGGCGTCGGGCGCCGCGCCGCGCATGATCGGGGGCGCGGCGCTGCTGGGACTGTCGGTAGTCGGCTTCGTGATCGCGTTGTACTCGCGCGTCGACCAGTTCACTCTGCATTTCATGACCACGATGCCGGCGCTGCTCGGGATCGGGGCTATCGTCGCCGCCCGGACCACGGCCCGCACGCCCCACGAGGTGGGCGTCGGCCCCGGGGGCGTGCGCGTGGCTTCGGACCGCGGCGCGCAAACGTTCGGGTGGGACCAGATCGCATGGTCCACGGTCGCGACGGCGCCGCTCACCAACCGGCGCCTGCTGACACTTTATGACACCGGGGGTCGCGCCCTCGTGGTGCTGAGCGACGCCCTCGACGACTTCGACGCCCTCATCGAGGCGGTCGTCACGCGCATCGCCGCCAAGGGCGACCCGACGACCGACCGGATACAGGCCGCCAAAGCGAAGCGGTCGGCCGTCTTCATGGCGCTCGGGGGCGTGGCGTTCCTGGCGCTGGCCGTCTCCGTCGCCTCGATGACCCGCAGCGACCTGCGCGCGGCCCGACTGCTGAAGGAGGCCGCCGTGCCGGGCCAGGCCCGGATCGAGCGGCGCTTCCTGGCCCCCAACGGCGTCACGCCCCGCCTGGAGTACCGCATCACCACCCCCGAGGGCCGTTCCGCCACCCGCAACGCCGAGGTTGTGCGTCCGGTCTGGGACGCGCTCGAAGGCGCCCAAACCGTTCCCGTCCTGTACGTGCCCGGGGAGCCGTCAATCAGCCGGCTGGCCATCGGGGAGGCCGAGGACCGCGACGCGTTCAAGAATCCGGTGATCGGCTACGGGCTGCCCGCCATCGTCGCCCTCATGAGCATCCTGTTTCTGGTCGCCTCGGCCCTGATGTGGCGCGGCCTGGACATCGACCTCGACTCGAAGACCGGCCGCCTCTCCATCAAGAAGTTCGGGACCGGCCGCTGAGCAGGGTGCGACGACTTGACCATGCCGACACTGCTGCTCCCGCCGCGATACATCCCCGATTCGGTGGCGCTCTGGCGCGCGGCGGTGGAGGCGGGTTGGGGCGTGGAACGCCTTCCCGGATGGACGCCGCCGCCGTCATCGGGCGATCTCGAACCGGTGCTGTACGGCGACCCGCTGTGGGCCGGGGTCATCGCCGAAGCGCTGTCACTCGCGCTGCTGGAGCCGCCGCTCGACTGGCTCGTGCGGCTGCCCGCTCCGTACCGTAAGCGGGAGGTCCATGTCACATCGCTGCGGGCGGCCCGGCAAGTGACCGAGCCCTCCTTTATCAAACCGGCGGACGACAAGTCGTTCCCCGCGCAGGTCTATGCGTCCGGCGCGGCGCTGCCCGCCGATCTGGAACTGCCGGAAGTGATGCCGGTCCTCGTTTCCGAGCCGGTCTCGTGGGAGGCGGAGTTCCGGTGTTTCGTGCTCGATAGACAGGTGACGACGCTTTCACCCTACCTACGTGAAGGGGAGTTAGCGAAGGCGGAGGATGACACCTGGCCCGCGACGCCGGAGGAGACGGCGGGGGCGCTCGCGTTCGCCGACAGCCTCCTAGGAGACTTGACGGTGAAAGCGCCGCCTGCGTTCGTCCTGGATGTCGGCGTGGTCGCGGGCACGGGGTGGGCGGTGGTCGAGGCGAACCCGGCCTGGGCATCCGGCATCTACGGCTGCGACCCGGCGGGCGTTTTGCCGGCGCTGCGCCGGGCCTGTGTCCCGCGCCTCCGGCTTACGAAGGAAGACGCCGCCTGGGTGGTGGATAGAACCCTAGAAGGGGCTTAAGTCCGCACGTAGACAACTTTCGGAACCGCTGCACAAATGCTTCCTGTCGATTGTCCCCATCCCGATGCCGCCGAGACACGCCGCGTGTGTGTCCATCTGCTGGAGGCGCTGGCGCCCGACGGGGACGTGGAGTTCTACCAGCGGTTCACCGGCACGGGGCGGGAGTTCGAGCTGCGCTGCGCCGCCTGCCATGCGGGCGGTGGCGGCGCCGACGTTCCCCTGCGCCGCCTCTGCGAACGCTGCTGCGCCCGGGTTCAGGAGGCGGGCGGCGTCTTCGGGGTGCTCGGCGTTGAAGGCCGCCCCGGCGTCCGCGAGCGTAGCCCGTCGCGCGTGCGGTTCGTTCACGAGCGCGTCGCGCTGCCGACGCCTGTCCCCGATCTGGCGACGACGCTTCAGCCGATAGGCGGTTCCCCGGCGTGCGCGTTCGTCGCGCTGACCAGGGCGGGAGGGTTCGTCCGTCTGGACGCGGACCGGGGCGTGGTGGAACCTTTGTGCCACCTTTCACCGGACGCACGGGTGGATCTGGACAAGCCCGTAGACCTGCACGTCTCGCCCGAGGGAGATCTTGCCGCCGTCGCGAATTCACACGGGCAGTTCGGGGCGGTCGTCCATCTGACGACGGGCCGGCTGACGATGCGGCTCGCGCGCGACACTTATCACATCGCGCACTCAAGGTTCCCGCTCGCGTTCTTCCGGCGGGGTGACCGCACGTTGCTCGTACACGCGACGGCCTGGAACCGCCTGGACATCTCGGACGCGGACAACGGCCGACGGTTGACGGCACGCGAGTTCGTCGTCCGGCCGCCCCTCCGGCTTCCCGACCACTACCTCGACTATTTCCATGCCGGCCTGGCGGTCTCGCCGGACCGACGCTGGATCGCCGATAACGGCTGGGTGTGGCACCCGGTCGGCGTGGTCACGTCCTGGAGCCTGGCGGACTGGATCGGCGGGAACGTGTGGGAATCGGAGGATGGGCCATCCAAACACGCGCTGTGTCACCGCTCGTATTTCTGGGACGGCCCGCTGTGCTGGGTCGGCGACCGGACGCTGGCTGTGTGGGGCTACGGCACGGACGACGACTGGCTCTTGCCGGCCGTCCGGCTTTTCGACGTCGCTTCCGGCGAGGAGACTGGCTGGTTCCCCGGACCGGAAAAGGGTGAGATGCTGGCCGCCGCCGACGCCGGCACCCTGCTCTCCTTTTCCGGGGAGCAGGGCACGTCCGTCTGGGACGTCGCTACGGGCGACCGCCTGCTCCACGCCCTCGACTTCCGGCCCCACGCGTATCATCCCGGGGCGAAAAGGTTCGTGACCCTTTTCCCGGATGGTGTCCTTCAACGCAGTACCCTTTCAGCAATGCCATGACAGAGGAGTCTCATCACGATGGAATCCACGATCACGATCGAGGGCAAGCAGTTCGGGCGCGGGCGGGTGCTGTTCCCTTCCTGGTCCATGCCGCTGCCGCCGGAGTCGGAGGAGGGCCGCCTGACGCTGCGCGACCTGATCGCGCGGGTCGTGCGCGAGGAAGTGGCGGCGTTTAATGATCGGCAGGAGGCGCGGCGGCTGGTGCGCGCCCTGACCGAGCGCGAGATCGCCGCGGGCGCCGAGCGGGGCAAGATCGACATGGGCGGGCGCGAGGAGGCACTGCAGGAGGCGGACGGGAGCGCCGCCGTGGATGCGGCGCTGCTCGCCTTTGAGGACGGCCTGTACTACGTGTTCGTAGACGACGAGCAGGCACAAGCGTTGGACGCCCCGGTGCGGCTGCGGGCCGACAGCCGGGTGACGTTCCTGCGGCTCGTCGCGCTGGCGGGGGGGTAAAAACGACAATGCTGAACCCCGAACACGCCAAGAAGCGCCTGGAAGCGTTCGAGCACAAGGAGAAAGTGGGCCGCCGCCTGGACCGGAGCGCCGCGCTGCCGGCGGAGGCGCGCGCCGTCGTCTTCGCCCTGCTGGACCGCGACGCCCAGGGCAAGCCGTTCAGCGGCAAGATGGACTGGCAGGAGAAGCAGCGCCTTAAGAGCGAGAACTGCGCCCGCCTGGAGACGCTGGGCGATGCCGACCGGGTGGCGGTCTTCGAGACCTTCTTCCCCGGCATGGCGCCGCACGTCGAGCGTGCGTGGCAAGCAGGCAAGGGGCTGCCGTACCAGATCAGCTACCAGCGTAAAGCGTTCCGGGCCCCGAACGCGCCGGAGGCGAGCTTGGCGTCCCGGGTCGCGTGGCTGGAGGCGCTGGTAGGCGTCACCGCCGGCTACGACGAGCAGACCGTCGCGTGGTTCGCGCAGTGGACGCCCTACCTGGGGTATTACACCGACCCGCTCGCCCGCGTCCTCGCCGCCGCCATCGACGGGGGCGGGCCGGAAGGCCAGGAGGTGTTCGACATCCTGCTCCAGTCCGGGCGGGGCGAGCACGAGATCGGGGCGATGGGCCGGCACGTCACGCGCGGGCTGTTGCTGGCGTCACGGCCGGAGGGCTGGGAGTTTGTCGAAAAGATGCTGCTGGCCGCCCAGCGCCAGGAGGGGCTGCGGCAGGCGATCCTGGAGGCCATCGACGAGTCGCACCCCGAAGCGTTCCGGCGGATGCTGCGGCTCATCACGGAGCACGACCTGACCCGATTCTCGGCCACCATCCGCGCGCTCGACGTCTGGTTCGGCTTCGGCTGGGACGTGCAGGAGCCGAGCGTCAAGGAGGCCAACGCCGCCGTCGGACAGATCGCGACGTTCCTGGACGACGCGGCGGCGCGGGGCGCCGCCATCGCGGGTGCCGACCCCCGGACGCGGTACCTGGCCCTGTGGGCGACGGCGTTCGAGGACGCCCCCGGGGCCATACCCCTCGCCGCCGCGCTGCTGCACGAGGCCGACCCGGAACTGCGGTTCGTCGGCGCGCACCTGCTGG
Source organism: uncultured Armatimonadota bacterium (assembly GCA_902805585.1). Lineage (GTDB taxonomy): Bacteria > Armatimonadota > Armatimonadia > Armatimonadales > Armatimonadaceae > CADCTO01. The sequence goes on from CADCTO010000324.1 coordinate 36,479, forward strand.
CGCAGGTGGGTCTGCCCGAAGCCAAGGAAGCGTTGCGCTTCGCCCTCCAGGACGCCGACCTGCGCGTGGCCGCGCGGGCGTTCCAGGCGCTGAGCGCGACGGGGTATTACGGCCAGCGGCCCGAGGACACGGGCGACCTGTTCGAGCACCTGGAGCGGGCGCTGCCGCGCTTCCCGGCCAGGGCGCAGAAGCTAGGCCCGGTCGTGTGGCCCTGGATGACGGTGGACGCGCACCAGGAGAGCGTCGCCGATGCCCTCGTGCGCTGTCTGGGGGACCGCTCCCCGAAGCGGCTGATCCCGTACCGCAAGCAGATGAGCGTGTACGGCCGGAGCCAGATCGCCGAGAAATTGGGGGCGCTGCCGGACGCGGACGCGGAGGTGCGGGACGCGCTGCTCGCGCTTGCCGGGGACGCGGCCGAGTGGGTGCGAGGGAAGGCGTTCGCGGCACTGGGAAAGGCCACTCTCGCCACGGATGAGGCGCCGCGACTCGAAGCGCTGCTTTCGCGCAAGTCGAACGACCTGCGGCGCGGCGTCCTCCAGCTCCTTCTGAAACAGCCCGCGGACGCGCCGCTGGCGAGCGCCGACCGGCTGCTGGGCGCCAAAAGCGCGCCCGAGCGGCAAGCCGGCCTGGAGATGCTGGCCGAGATGGTCAAGGCCGAGCGCGCGCCCGACGCCGCGCGCGCCCGCGCCCGCCGTTATCGCGAGGAGCGCCCGCAGGAGAGCGAGAGCGAGGCGGCCCTGCTCGACGCGCTGCTCGACGCCGAACGCGAGGTCCCGACGCTCGACAACGCGCTGGGACTGATGGACCCCGCCAACCGCACCAAGCCCGCCCCGCCGAAGATGCCCAAGAAGTGGCTGTTCTTCGAGGGTGAAAAGGCGTCGCTCACTTCCGACGCGGCCAAGGCCTGTATCCGCTCGCTGGATGCTCTCGTCCACGAGCACCGGGAGACGCCGGTGCGGGTGCCGGCCGGGTACGGGCAAGAGGACACGGAAGAGGCGCTGCTGGGCAACCTGCGGTATAGCTGGCTGTTCCCCATGGTGAACCTGCAAGTCCCGCTGGAAGACGACATCGCCCGACTGCCCCTGCGCGACGTGTGGGAAGCGTGGTACCTGAATCGCCCCGCCGGTCTGCGCGACGCGGACGGGATGGAGTTGCTGCGCGCGGCGGCCGTGGAACGGGCGGGCGTTCCGAAGAAAGAACTGAAGTACGCCGACATCGTGGAGCGGCTCATCGGATGGCTGGTGCGGATGCACCCGCCGGCGGGCGCCGCGGACTTCCTGCTGGACGCGGTGGAGACGTCGTTCGCGCAGATCCCGGCGGACCTGCTGGCCCGGAAGCCGCCCGAAGACCGTCCCTGGGATATGGGCTGGCGCAACGACGCCCACCGGATCGGGTACTTGTACCTGGCCCGCTCACACCGGCAGCAGCACAAGGATGCCTGGGAAAGCCAGCACCACGTCCGGCTGTGGGGTCTGCTGCGATGGATGGACGAGCCCGGCACCGGCGTGCCGCGCCTTCGCCCCGCCCTGGATGAGGTACTGACCGCCTTCGGAGCGGGCGGGGCCACCGTGGACGATCTGTACGACCAACTGCTCGGGCCGCGGGCGACGGGACATTACGGCAACTTCAACGACCTGCAGACTCTGAGCGGGCGCAAGGTGACGGGGCCGCTGGAGACGTATCCGGCGCTGCGCGACATCGTGGAACGGTGCCGCACGCGCATCCTGGAAGTGGAACTGGAGCGCGGCGAGCTGCCCACGGCCGCGTCCAAGCCCGCCGCGGTCCTGCGCTGGGCCGGCGGGCTGGCGACGCTGGCGCGCCTGCTCCCGGCGCTGGGCGAGAAGACCGCCTTCACGCGCGGACGGAGCTGGCGCTACAGTAACGACGAAAGCCGCGCCGCCGTGTTCAGCCACCTGATCCGTGCGACCTTCCCCGGCCCGGACGACACGCCCGAAGCGTTCGCCCAGGCCATGCAGAAGGCGAAGGTCGGGCAGAAGCGGCTGATCGAGCTGGCCGTCTATGCGCCGCAGTGGGCGCGCCACGTGGAGCAGGCGCTGGGCTGGACCGAACTGGCCGAGGGCGTCTGGTGGCTGCACGCGCACACGAAGGACACCCAGTGGGACGTGGAAGCCGATACGCGCGAGGCGTGGGCCGCGCAGGTGAGCGAGCGCACGCCGCTGACCGGGGAGAACCTGCTGGACGGCGCGGTGGACGTCGCCTGGTTCCACCGGGTCCACGCCGCGCTGGGTGACGAGCGGTGGGGCGCGCTGGACGAAGCCGCCCGGTATGCATCCGGCGGAGGCGGGCACAAGCGCGCGCAACTCTTCGCGAGCGCGATGCTGGGACAGGAGAAAAAAGAGATCCTGGTCTCGCGGATCACCGAAAAGCGCCACCAGGACGCCGTGCGCGCCCTGGGCCTGTTGCCCCTGCCGGAAAACGACCACGCGCGCGATGCCGAAGTGCTGGCACGCTACCAGACCATCCAGGAGTTCGTGCGCTCGGGCCGCACGTTCGGCTCGCAGCGGCAGGCGTCGGAGAAGCTGGCGGCCGGCATCGCCCTGGAGAATCTGGCCCGCACGGCGGGCTTCCCCGACCCGGCCCGCCTGGAGTGGGCGATGGAGGCGCGCGAGATCGCCGACCTGGCCGACGGCCCGGTCACGGCGACGGTGGGCGACGTAAGCGTGACGCTCAGCATCAACCCCCTGGGCGAGCCGGACCTGGCGATCACGAAGAACGGCAAGGCGCTCAAAGCGATCCCGCCCGCCGTCAAGAAGGATCCGGCCGTGCAGACGCTCCAGGAGCGCCGGCAGGCCGCGAAGCGGCAGACCTCGCGGATGCGGCTGTCGCTGGAGTCGGCCATGAACCGCGGTGACGTGTTCCGGGCCGGCGAACTGCGGGACCTGTTCGCCCACCCGATCCTCGCGCCGATGCTCCGCAACCTGGTGTTCATCGGGGACTCCGACGGGAGCGTCGCGGGCTACCCCGTCGACGAGGGCCGGGCCCTTGAAGGTTACAACGGAAGCGCCGCGACGCCGCTTGCGGACGACACGCCGCTTCGGATCGCACACCCGCACGACCTGTTCGTGATGGGCGACTGGCACCACTGGCAGCGCGACTGCTTCCTGCGCGAGCGCGTGCAGCCGTTCAAGCAGGTGTTCCGCGAGCTGTACGTCCGGTCCGACCAGGAGACGACGGACGGCACGATGTCGCGCCGCTACGCAGGGCACCAGGTGAACCCGAAGCAGGCGCTCGCCCTTTTGGGGCGTCGCGGCTGGGTCAGCAACCCCGAGGAGGGCGACGTCCGGCGCGCCTTCCACGACGCCGGGCTGGTCGCCTGGCTCGGCGTCAACGGCGGTTACACCACGCCGCTGGAGGTGGAAGGCCTGACCATCGAGGACGTGCGCTTCACGCGGCGCGGCGAGTGGAAATCGCTCCCGCTGTCCGACATCCCGCCGCGCGTCTTTTCCGAGGTCATGCGCGACCTGGACCTCGTGGTGAGCGTCGCCCACCAGGGCGGCGTCGACCCCGAAGCCAGCGCGTCGACGGTCGAGATGCGCGAGTCCGTTTTGCGGGAAACGTCGCGGCTGCTTAAGCTCGACAACGTCCGCTTCCAGGGCTCGCACGCCCTGATCGACGGTAAGCTCGGGACCTACTCGGTCCACCTGGGCAGCGCCGTCGTGCACCGGCAGCCCGGCGGCCACCTGTGCATCGTGCCCGTCCACTCCCAGCACCGGGGCCGCCTGTTCCTGCCGTTCGTGGACGACGACCCGCGCACGGCCGAGGTCGTCTCCAAGGTGCTGCTGCTCTCCAAGGACACCGAGATCAAGGACCCCACGATCCTGGAGCAGATACTGGCCCGGTAGGCGGCCCCCCGACCCCTCTCCCAACAAGCTCCGGCTGCGCCGGTGGGAGAGGGGTGCCTGCGACACCTTGTAGAGCGACTATCGTCGCTGAGCGGTCACGTTTTCGCCGTGTTCTCCACTGCGTACGGCTGGATGAGGACGTTGGCAGGTATGCCAAGTTCACTGTGCAGTCGCCGGATCATGTCGATGGTCAGGCTGCGCCGCCGGTTCAGCACTTCGGCGACGCGCGCCCGGCTCCCGATGTAAGCCTCCAGGTCGCGGCGCGACAGCCCCCGGCTCTCCATGTGATAGCGCATCGCCTCGATCGGGTCCGGGGCTTCAACAGGATAGTGCTGCCGCTCGTAGGCTTCCACGAGGGTCGTGAGCACTTCCAACCGATCCCCTTCGGGCGTGTCCGGCGCCGCCTCGAAGAGTCGTTCGATTTCGGCAAGCGCGGCGCGGTGATCTGCTTCC
>CADCTO010000325.1:0-314 GCA_902805585.1 uncultured Armatimonadota bacterium
GGGACTATTCTACCCAAGCAGGACCAGAGAATCCACCAGCGTACCAAATCGCAGCTCCCCGAGCGGTCCGGCACATAGCACGTGCTCGCCGATCTCATCCGGTGTGTACTCGCGCCGCTGGACGGATGCCGCCATCGCTCTGTCTCCTGTTCTTCCTACGCTATCGCTTTGCGCCCGGCGGAAGCAGTTTCTTCAGGTGAGCACAGCAAGCCACCGGCTGCATTCGTGTCTCCTGCAGTGCGTGGTTGAGATGCTCCCGCTTGCGCTGTAACCTACAGGTTACGCCGGAAAACGCAGCATGAACTCGCGTAACC
>CADCTO010000325.1:324-20306 GCA_902805585.1 uncultured Armatimonadota bacterium
AGCGGACGTTTCAACCATGCCGCCGGCGCAGGACCGGCGAGCGGCCGACGCGGGCCCGGCTCCCGCCACGGCCGGCCTCCAGGGCAGGGCGTTCACCCTGCTCCTGGCGGCACTGACGGCGCTGACGGCGCTCTCCATCGACATGAGCCTCCCGGCCATGCCGCAGCTGCAGCGCACCTTCGGAGCGGGCGTAAGCCTCGTGCAGCTTACGCTCAGCCTGTTCCTCGCCGGTTACGCGGCCGGGCAGCTCGCCTGCGGGTTCCTGTCCGACCGCTTGGGGCGCCGCCCGGTGCTGCTGGCGGGCCTGGCGCTGTTCACGGCGGCGGGCTTCGCCTGCGCCTTCAGCCCCTCTTTGCCCGTGCTCATCGTCCTGCGCCTGGCGCAGGGGTTGGGGGCCAGCGTCGGCCCGATCCTGGCGCGGGCCATGGTTCGCGACCGGTTCGGCGGCAGCGGCAGCGTCGGCAGCCGGGAGGCGGTCTCGGTCCTGTCCCAGATCACTCAGGTCATGATCGTCGCGCCGCTCCTCGCCCCGACGATGGGCGCGTACCTGCTCTCCCTTTTCGGCTGGCCCTCCATCTTCCTGGCGCTGGGGGCGAGTGGGGCGCTGGTCGGCCTGATCTGCCTGCTGCGCCTGCCCGAGACGCTCCCCGCCCGCGTTTGCGGCGAGGCGTGCGCGTCCGCGCCGGCACCCGCTCCGTCCCTGCGGGACGGGTTCGCGGCCGTCCTTTCCCACCGCGCCAGCCTCCGCCACGCCCTGACCGTCTCCCTCTCCTCGGCGGGCATGTTCGCCTACATCAGCGGCTCGCCGTTCGTGTTCATGGAGGTGTTCGGGGTGGAACAGCGCCACTTCGGCTACTGCTTCGCGCTCACCGCCGCGGCGCTGTTGGCGGGGGCGACCGCGAACCGCGCGCTGATACGGCACGTCCCGTCGCGCACCCTGTTGCTCTGGGGGGCGTGGCTAGTGGCGGCGGCCGGGGCGCTGATCGCGCTGCTAGCCAGCCTGAGACTCGGGGGCCTGGCCGGGGTGATCGGGCCGATGATGCTTTACCTGTTCGGCATGGGCCTGCTCCAGCCCAATGCGACGGCGATGGCGATGGAGCCGCACGCGCGCACGGCCGGCGCCGTGTCCTCGGTCATGGGGGGCGCACAGACGGTCGGCGGGGCGCTGGCCGTGGCCGCCGTCGGCGCCTTCTACGACCATTCCGCGGGCTCCATGGCCGCCACGGTGGCCGTGCTGGCGGCGCTGACGCTGCTCAGCACGATGGGGGACGGCCGCCGGGAGGCGTCACGAGCGTCTGTTGAGGTGGCCCGATGAGCACAGCGCAGAGCGGCCTGGTCCGCCCATACCGTGGCGCCGCAGAGACAGAGATGGGTCCTGAAGAAGACAGCACCGGTGGCGTCCGGCTGCGCCTGTTGGATACGGCGGAGCGACTTTTCGGCGAACACGGGGTCGCGGAGACTTCGGTGCGCGCCATCACTGCGGCGGCGGGACTCAGCGTGGCGCTCGTCAACTACCACTTCGGGTCCAAGGAGAACCTGTGCCGCGAGGTGGTGGAGCGCCGGCAGGGGCCGCTGAACGCGGAGCGCCTGCGCCTGCTGGATGCCTGCTACGCGCGCGCTGCCGACCCAGGGGACAGCGGGCGCCCACCGGTGCCGGATTTGGAAGGGGTCCTCCACGCGCTGGCCGTGCCCGCCCTGCTGCTGGGGTTCGAGCACCCGCACTTCGCGCGTCTGGCCAGCCGGCTGCGGCTGGACCCGGACCGGTCCCTCTGGCGCGACTATCGGGGGCGGCAACAGGAGCTGGCAGCCCGGTTCCGCCGGGCACTGGGCGCGGGCCTGCCGCACCTGGAGGAGGCCGAGGTGGCGGCCTGCCTGCACTTCGTCTATGGCGCGATCGCGCGCGTGTGGGCGCACTGCCCTTTGCCGCCGGAGGAAACGCCCGCGGCACTGTTCGCCCGATTCGTTACGTTCTACGGCGCCGGCCTCCGCGCCCCGAGCACGTCATCACACGACATGACGGATCGAAGTTCCTTCTGATGGGGGCGCCGCGCGGCAGCCCGGGACGCGGCTGCGAAACCTTCATGACGCTGGGGCAGCAGCGCTCCACTTACGGGACTCGAGTTTCCAACGAAAGGCACATATGACCTCTGTAATACCTACCGATCTCTCCGCATCACCCATTGATGCGGAGCCGGCGGACGCGGCGTTTGCCACCATCCTGCGGCGTCGGAGCATGGGGCTTTCCCGGCTGAAGCCCGACCCCGTGGACAGGCGGATCATCGAGCGGATGCTCGAAGCGGCGAACTGGGCCCCGAGCCACGGGGACACCGAGCCGTGGCGGTTCACCGTCTTTTCGGGAGAAGGACGCGAAACTCTCGCGGAACTCTTCGAGGCGGCGCATCGCCGGGAACCGGCGGGCGGCCCCGCGCGGGGGGCGCAGGAAGGCGCCCGCAAGCGGGCCTTCGCCGCCCCGGTCTGGATCTCCATCGGGATGTCCCCGGCGCGCAAGGAAGACGGCTCGCTCGTGATGTCGGAAGAGGAAGAGGTCATGGCCGTCGCGTGCGCCGTACAGAACCTCCACCTGATGGCTTCCGCACTGGGCCTGGCCGGGATGTGGCACTCGAAAGGCGTCTCCGTCGATCCGGCGGTGGCCCGCGGCCTGGGCCTGGAGCCGCCCGCGCGCCTGCTCGGGTTCTTCATGTGCGGCTGGCCCGCGACCGACTGGCTCACCAGCGCCCGGCGACCGCTCTCCGAGAAGGTGCACTGGGTGGAAAGCCGATGAGGTTGCCGGAACGAGGTGCGGCGGCGCCGCCGCGAGGCGCCGCCGGAGGAGTCTTTATCGTGAAAACCATCGTCGTGTCGGCTCTTTCCCAGTTCGCCCTGCTGGGCGCGCTGGCGACGCACACGGGCGCGCAGCCGCCCCGCCCCCGGCTGCCCGTCCCGGTGCCGCCGGAAGGGACGGCGATCCACCGCGATCTGGCCTATGTCCCGAACGGGCACCCGCGGCAGAAGCTGGACCTGTACCTGCCCCCGGGCGCTGCCGCCGCGCCACAGACGAAGCGGCCCCTCATCGTCTACGTCCACGGGGGTGCGTTCCTGGGCGGCGACAAGAACAGCCCCTTCCTGCCCGTGCGCCTGCTGTCAAAGGGGTACGCCGTCGCCTCGCTGAACTACCGCCTCAGCGGCGACGCGCTCTTCCCGGCACAGATCCGGGACTGCAAGGCGGCCGTGCGCTGGCTCCGCGCCCACGCCCCGGGGTACGGCCTTGACCCGGCCCGCTTCGTGGCCTGGGGCGAGTCGGCCGGCGGAAACCTGGCCGCCCTGTTGGGGACGGCGGGCGACGTCAAGACGTTCGACGCGGGCGAGAACCTCGCGCACTCCAGCGCCGTCCAGGGGGTCGTCGATCACTACGGGCCGACGGACTTCCTCCAGATGGACGCGCACCGGGTGCCGGGCGGCGATACGCACGACCCCGCGGACTCGCCGGAATCACGCCTGGTCGGTGGCCCCATCCAGAAGAACAAGGAGAAGGTCGCATGGGCGAACCCGATCACGTACGTCACGCGGGACGATCCGCCGTTCTTCATCGCCCACGGGGACAAGGACCGCGCGGTGCCCTTCCACCAGAGCGAGCTGTTGTACGCCGCCCTGAAGAAGGCGGGCGTCAGGGCCACCTTCCTTCCGGTCCCCGGCGCCGACCACGGCTTCAAGGACGCCACCCCCGAGCAGGCCCGGCAGATAGACGAGGCGACGGACGCGTTCCTGAGGGCAATACGAAAATGACAGATAGATGCAGACCAAAGGCGCGATTCACCAAGACGCGCTTCGCCGCGCTGGCCGGTTTCCTTTCCCTCACCGGCGTCCTGGCGTACGGCGCCGGGTCCCTCGCGCAGCAGCCGTCGGGCGCGCGGCAGCCGGCCGGCGACCGCGCCGAGCGCTTCCGGCGCATGTCGAGGGAGGCCGAAGCGCGCGGGCTGGCCGAGCCGTTCAAGGGCGCCACCGCGGACGGCAACCTCGTCCGGGGGCTGTTCCCCGTCCGCTCGACCGGGGTCTCCACGGCACCCGTGCGCCGGGCAGCCGGGGCGTTCCTGGCCGCTTTGACTCCGGACCAGCGGGCCCGGACGCGGTTCCCGGTGGACGACCCGGAATGGCGCAAGTGGATGAACCCGCACTTCTACATCCGCCAGGGCGTGGCCTTCAAAGAGATGTCGGGGGCGCAGCGCGAGGCGGCCTTCGGGCTGCTGCGGGCCGCGCTGAGCGCGAAGGGGCTGAAGCAGACGCGGGACATCATGCGGCTCAACCAGACGCTGGGCGAGCTGAACAACAACTTCGAAGAGTACGGCGAGGGGCTCTACTATTTCACGGTGATGGGCGCGCCTTCGGAGAAGGAGCCGTGGGGGTGGCAGCTGGAGGGCCACCACCTGGTCGTCAACTACTTCGTGCTGGGCGACCAAGTGGTGATGACGCCCACGTTCATGGGCTCCGAGCCCGTAACGGCCATCTCCGGAAAGTACAAGGGCACGACCGTGCTCCAGGACGAGCAGGACCGCGGCCTGGCGCTGATCAACGCGCTCGATGAAGCGCAGCGCAAGAAGGCGATCGTCGCGGTGTCCAAGACCGGCAACCAGAACGTGGCCGAAGCGTTCAAGGACAACCTCGTCCTCGACTACGCCGGCATCCGCGCCGCGGAGTTGACGGCCGGGCAGAAAGAGCGGCTGCTCGGCCTGATCGGCGCGTACGTACGGAACATGCGAGACGGGCACGCGAAGGTGAAGATGGAGGAAGTGCGGCGGCACCTGGACGAGACCCGGTTCGCCTGGATCGGCGGGACCGAGGCGGGCAGCGTCTTCTACTACCGCATCCACAGCCCGGTCGTCTTGATCGAGTTCGATCACCAGACGCCGATCGCGCTGCGGCATCTGGAGCGAGGCAGGCCGACGCGCGAGCACATCCACACCGTGGTGCGCACGCCCAACGGGAACGACTACGGCAAGGACCTGCTCCGGCAGCACTACCAGCAGCACCCGCACCCGCACAACCGCTGAACAACCACCTAAGGGGTTGGCACCCCGCGCCGGATCGTCGGTGGAACGACCGGGCGGCATACCCGGATTGGGACGAAAGTCATGATTCGTCAAGAACCCGGCTTACAAAGACCAGCCCGTGTTCGGGCGGCGCGTCTGGAAGACGGACGAGTCGCGGCTTCAGCGCGGCTTCAAGGGCGTCACCTTCCCGGCCACGGTGGTGCGAGCGATCTTTCCGGACGATGACGGCGGCTACTCGCTCGAACTGCCGTGGCCGGGAACAGACCGGGCCACCTCAGACCCGGCGACGAGCTTTTCGTACGCGCTTCCAACGGTACAGATGATCTCGAGAGACTGCCCGCCCGGCGCCTCCAGATAGAACGAACGCGTCCCGTCGCGGTGGGGCCTGATCTCTTTGTTGTACTTCTCGGCCAGGCGCTCCATCTCCGCCTCGTCCACGCGCCACGCCAGGTGCCCGGGGTGCTGGTCCTTTACCACGAACGCGATCCGCACCCCGTTCGCCTCGACGAGCGCCCACGTCGCGTCCTGGTACAGCACCGTCGTCCCCGGCAGCGTCTCCCGGTACCACGCCACCGCCTCGGCGATGTCGGGGACCTGCTGCGCCGCATGGTCAAACCGGAAGCTCATCGCGTGCGCCCCCATTCCGTTCCGCATGCGGCCCCGTCGAAATGCCTGATTCTGATCGTCATCACTCGCACCCCAGGCGATTATAGCACGGCCCGGTCACGATTTTTCCGCTATCCGCGTTACCCCAGTAGGAACCGGCGCCCCCCGCGGCGAACCGTAAAACGCCCATCCCATCACGCCCGGACTCCGAGGGCTGGAAGGATCCCTATGAAAGCCGCGCGAATCTCTGTCATCCATACATTCACCCTGTGTCTGCTCACCTTCACCGTCCTGCTCTTCGGGACCGCGGCGCGCCCCGCCCGCGCCGACATCGACCTGAACAACGACGGCCCCACGGACGTCCTGCTCCAGCACACGTCCAGCGGCGCCGCCTACTACTGGCTGCTCGAACCGTCGTCCCAGGGCCATGAGATCGTGGAAGACGACTTCCTGTGGACCGGCGGCAACCGCGACTGGGAGATCATCGGCGCCTCCTACCTGAATGGCGACGGACGCCACGACGTCCTGCTGCAGAACCGGTCCTCCGGCGCCGTGTATTACTGGCTGATCGGACCGAGCGGCTCCGGCGTGCGGATCAGCGACAGCGACTTTTTGTGGAGCGGCGGCGACAACCGGTGGAAAGCCGTCGGAACGCCCCATCTGGATTACGGCGACATCCGGGATCTGCTGTTTCAATATGGACCCAACGGCGCCGTGTACTTCTGGTCGCTGGACACCAACGCCGCGGACCTCCCCTATATCGCGGACGACGGCTTCCTGTGGAACGGCGGTGACAGCAACTGGAAGGTCGTCGGCACCCCGGACCTGAATGCGGACCGGGTGGACGACGTGGTGCTCCAGCACGCGTCCAGCGGCGCCGTGTACTACTGGACGATCGACCCGAACGGGCCCCGGATCGACCAGGATGACTTCCTGTGGGAAGGCGGCGACCGTGATTGGCGCCTGGTCGGCACCCCGGACCTCAACAGCGACGGGCACGACGACCTGCTGTTCCAGAACGCGTGGGATGGCGCCGTGTACTACTGGCTGATAGACGACAACGGCTCCGGCCCCTACATCTACGAAGACGATTTCCTGTGGGAGGGCGGCGACGCCAACTGGGTGGTCCGGAGCACGGGGGATCTGAACGGCGACAGGACGAGCGACATCCTGTTCCAGTACCTGCCCGACGGCGCCACGTACTACTGGCTCATCTCGGACAGCGGCCTCGGCATCGACATCGTCGACGACGGTTACCTGTGGTCGGGAGGCGACGCGGGCTGGAGAGTGATCCGCGACCGCTGAGCCCCTCATGCCCGCGGAAGCCGCCGCCCTGATCCTGCGCGACGCCTACGGCGTGCCGCACATCTTCGCCGAATCGGAAGCGGCGGGCCTGTACGCCTTCGGTTACGCACAGGCCCAGGACCGGCTGGAAGCACTCCTGCGCAACCTCAAGCAGGCGCGCGGCGAGCTGGCCGAGATCGAGGGGGCGGGCGCGCTCCAGGGGGACATCCCGGTGCGCGCCTTCCGCCTCCTGGAGATCGCGCGCGAACGGTATCCGGCGCTCCCGCCCCAGATACGCGCCGACATCGAAGCCTTCTGCGCCGGCATCAACCGCTTCCAGCGCGAGCGGCCGGGCCGGCGCCCCGCCTGGGCTTACGAGGTCGCCCCGTCCGACATCGTGGCGTTCGCGCTGTTCGTCAACGTCGCCTTCGCGACCGACCCGTTCGAGCGGATGCCGGGGCCGGCCGGGGACGGGCGCGGCTCCAACGCGTTCGTGATCGCGGCCCACAAGACCGCGAGCGGCCGGGGCGCCCTCGCCAGCCTGGACCCGCACCTGCCGTTCTTCGGCTTCCTGCGCTGGTACGAAGCGCACCTCGCCTGCGGCCCGCTGAACGTCGCCGGGGTCACGTTCGCGGGCCTGCCGTTTATCGTCATGGGCCACAACGGACATGTCGCCTGGGCCAACACCGTCAACCAGCCCGACCTGTCCGACTGGTACGAGGAACGACTGGTTCCCGCCGGGGCGCCGCCCGTCGCCTACGAGTACGACGGCGCGGCGCGCCCGCTGGAGCAGCACACGTTCACCTTCCGCGTCCGCCAGCCCGACGGGGGCATGTCCGAGGTCCGGCGCGCCATCGCCTACACCCACCACGGCCCGCTCCTGCTCCAGGCGGGGAACAAGGCGTACGCCCTGCGCAAAGCGGGCGCGGGCGACGTGGGCATGTTCGCGCAGACCCGCGCGCAGTGCCTGGCCCGGAACACCGACGAGTATCGCCGAGCCATCTCCGGCCGGCACGTCGTCCTGTTCAACCACCTTTTCGCCGACGCCGACGGCCACATCGGCTACGTCTGGGGCGGCCGGATACCGCACCGCCCGCCCGGCTACGATTTCCACGCGCCCGTCCCCGGCTGGACGAGCGAAACCGAGTGGGGCGACCCCGTCGCGTTCAACGAGTTGCCGCAGGCCGTGGACCCGCCCGCCGGGTTCCTGCAGAACTGTAACGACGGCCCGTTCTGCGCGGCCCCGGATGTCCCGCTGGCGCCGTCGGCAGACCCCGCCGCCTACCCGGACTGGCTGGCCCCCGACGTGCGCACACTGCGCGGCCGGCGGCTGCTCCACCTGCTCCAGGCCGGGGCGCGCGTGTCGGTGGACGACGCCAAAGCCATCGCCACCGACGTGCTCGACCTGCGGGCCACCCAGGAACTGCCGGCCCTGCTGGACGCCGTGAGCACCGCCGGGCGCGATGTGCCGGGCGAAGACGTCGCCCTGCTCGCCGAGTGCGCACGTATACTCGCCGCGTGGGACTGGCGTGTGACAGCCGAAGCGCGCGGCCCCGCGCTGTTCGCCGCATGGCTCGCGCACCCCCTGGTGCAGCCGCACGTATCCCCGTTCGACACGGGGGCGCCCGCCATCGCCGCACAGAACGCCGGCGGCGCCGTACGCGCCTTGACGGACGCTGTTCGCCAGCTACGGCAGCAGGGCGTTCCGCCGGACGTCCCCTGGGGCGACATCCACCGCCACCGGCGCGGGAACGTGGACCTGCCCCTGGACGGCGGGGGCGACTCGCTCACCCCCAACAACGGTCCGCCCGGCCCCGACGGGAAGATGGCCGCCACGTTCGGCTCCTCGTTCCGCATGGTCGTGGAACTCGGCAACGGCCCCGCCCGCGCCTGGAGCTGCGCCCCCTTCGGCAACTCCGACGACCCGGCCTCGCCGCACTACGCCGACCAGATGCCTCTCGCCACCCGGCGCCGGTACCGCCGCGTCCCGTTCACACGCGACGAGGTCGAAGCGGAAGCCACGTCGCGTGACACTTTGATCCGTCCGGAAGCGTAGGTTTCGATGCGCCTATTGCGGAATCGGCGGGTATCCTGCCGCCCTGCATAGGACCGTGCACGGAAATAGCGGCGGCCGCTGGCCGACAGAAGGAAAAGGGGCGCGACGTGGGGAAGCAGTTGCAGGCAATCGCGCGCCCCTGCCGGAAGTCGAATCCGGCTCCGCGTTCTTGCGCTCGCTCCTCATGTACCGGCCGGGTCGTTAGTGTCCGTGGCCGCCGATCTATTTTGCAGGAAAGTGAACTCCGTCATGTACACCTGCGTTCGCACTCCGGGGCCGCGCCCCGCCTGGGGGAGAGCAGCCATTTGTCTGGTGGCCGCGCTCCTGCTGTCGGCCTCCCCTGTCCGGCCACAGCAAACGTCTCAGCCGCCGTCGCCGGACGCGCCGGTCTTCTTTTACGCGGGAGGCAAAAAATACTTCCTGAAGCCCGCGACGCGGTGGATCGCGGTGGAAGGCGGGCGGGGCGTATCCATGCCCGCGCTGGAGCGGCGCGTCAAGGCGCAGGTGCGGCTGGACCCGACCCGCAGCGCGGTCCGCCATGACGGGCACGGCATACTGGTCCTGCCGGTCCCCGCCGAGGAATCCGCGGCGTCGTCCCGGCAACGGGCGTCCGGCCGCCTCGAACGACTGGCCGGGGTCCGGCGCTCCGTCCGCGTCTTCGAGAACGGCTCCCTGCCGCCGATCGTGGAAACGGACGAGTTCCTGATCCGCTTCCGCCCCGAAGTGAGCGCGGCGGCGGCGGCGGCGCTCCTGTCACGGCACGGCGCGCGGATCCTGAGGCCGCTGCCGCCCTCGTCGCCCAACGGGTACGTCGCCCGGGTCGAGGACCCCACGCGCGCCTCCTCGATCGACGTGGCCAACGCGCTCTACGGCCGGCCCGGGGTCGTCTTCGCACACCCCAACCTCATCCGGCCGCGGCAGAAACGCGCCGCGCCCAACGACCCCTTGTTCTCCCAGCAATGGCACCTCAACAACTCCGGCCAGAACGGGGGCACGCCGGGCGCGGACATCCGGGCCGCACAGGCGTGGGACATCAGCCGCGGCGGTGCGGGCGTCGTGATCGCCGTGATCGACGACGGCGTGGACATCGATCACGAGGACCTGCGGGGCAAGGTCGTGGCCCCCCGCGACGCCGCCGACGGCGACTCCGACCCGCGCCCCTCGGGAGACGACGCGCACGGCACGGCGGTCGCGGGGGTGGCCACCGCCATCGCGAACAACGCCCGCGGGGTTTCCGGCGTCGCCCCGCTTTGCCGCTTGATGCCGATCCGGCTTCTCGTCACCGCCGGTTTCACGGCGGAGCAGGAGGCGTCCGCGTTCGTCTGGGCGGCCGACCACGGCGCCGACGTGATCAACTGCAGCTACGGCGCGCCGGACGACGGGCAGGCCCATCCG
This sequence comes from uncultured Armatimonadota bacterium, assembly GCA_902805585.1. Taxonomy (GTDB): domain Bacteria; phylum Armatimonadota; class Armatimonadia; order Armatimonadales; family Armatimonadaceae; genus CADCTO01. The sequence goes on from CADCTO010000325.1 coordinate 10,711, forward strand.
CTGGACGATACGGTGCGCGACGGCATCGATTACGCCACGGACACCGGCCGCAACCGGCTGGGGTGCGTGATCGTGTTCTCGGCCGGGAACGGGTACCAGGTGGGCGACAACGCCGATCTGGACGGGGGGCCTTCGTACGCGCGGGTCATCAGCGTGGCGGCCTCGACGAACAAGGACCTGAGCGCGAGCTACTCGGAAGAAGGCACGTCGGTCGACCTGTGCGCGCCCAGCAGCGGCGGGACGCTCGGGGTCGCCACCACCGACATCACCGGGTTCCCCGGTTACTCGGCTTCCGGCTACACCAACGGGTTCGGCGGCACCTCGTCGGCGGCGCCGGTCGTGTCGGGCGTGGCCGCCCTGGTGCTGTCCGTCAACCCCGGCCTGACGTACGTGCAGGTGCGTGAACACCTCCAGAACACCGCCGACAAGATCGACCCGTCCGGCGGCGACTACGGGGCGAACGGCCATAGCGTCCGGTACGGCTACGGGCGCGTCAACGCCCTGCGCGCGCTGCAGTCCCTGCCCGCCTGGACCGCCGTGGACGTCGCGGTCGGCGGCGATAACCGGGCGCGCCTGTTGTGGAACCGCGGGGACGGCGCGGCCCGCTTATGGCGCCTTTCGCCCGCGGGCGGCGTCGAGAACGCGGCCGTCCACGGCCCGTACGAGCCCTGGAGCGCTCGATCCGTCGCGGCCGGCAACGACGGCAGGACCAGGCTGCTCTGGGCCGGCACCTTCCTGGCCGCGGGCGTGTGGTCCGTCGCCGCAGGCGGGGGCATCGAGAACTACACCGATTACGGCTCGTACCCCGGGTGGAGCGTCACCGACCTTGCGGTCGGCGGGGACGGCAAGACGCGCCTGCTGTGGAACGGCGACAACGGCGCGGCGGGCTGGTGGCTGCTGTCACCGGGCGGCAGCCTCGAACGGCACGCCATCTACGGGCCATACGCCGGATGGCGCGCCGCCGCCGTCAGCGCGGGTAGCGGCGACGGCAAGACGCGCCTGCTGTGGAACCACACCGACGGGCGGGGTGGCTTCTGGAACGTGTCCGAGACGGGCGGCATCGAAGCCAGCTTCATCTACGGCCCGTACGCCGGCTGGAGCGCCCGGGACATCGCCGTGGGCGCGGACGGCAAAACGCGGCTCTTGTGGAACAAGAGCGACGGGACCGCGGGCCTGTGGGTGGTGACATCCACGGGCGGCATCGAGCGCACCGTCTCGTACGGGCCCTACGCCGGGTGGACGGCCCGCGCCATCGCCATGGCGCCGGACGGCAGGCTGCACCTGTTGTGGAACCATGCCGACGGCCGGGCGGGGCTCTGGGTGCTGTCGACGGGCCTCGTCGCCCAGAACTACTACACCTACACCCCGTGATCCGCGGAGCGCACGGCTTCCGGTCAGGTCCCGGTCATGGGGCGGGACCTGACCGGAAGGGCGCAGGGAGCGGGGCCGCGATTCAAGCCGGCGGAAGGCCGAGCGCCGCGCGGAGGGCGGCGTAGAGCCGGCGCCATTGCGGCGTGGTCATGTCATCGATCCACATGATGTCGGCGTTCTCGTTGTTATCCGAGTAGTAGCCTTTGCGCTGCGCGACCCAGTCGAAGCCGTATTTTTTGTACAGCCGCTTGGCGAACTCGTTGGTCTCGCGCACTTCGAGGGTCGCCCGGGACGCGCCGCGCCGCTCGGCCTCCCGGAGCAGTTCGCACAGCAGGCGCTCGCCGATCTTGTGGCCACGGTACTCCGGGTCCACGGCCAGGGTGGTGATGTGGGCCTCGTCCATGATGACCCAGACGCCGCCGTAGCCCACGACCTGATCGCCGACCGTCGCCACCAGGTAGCACGCGGAGGGGTTGGCGATCTCGGTGACGTAGGCGTGGGTGCTCCAGGGGGTGGGGAACGAGCGCCGTTCGACCTTGGACACCTGCTCGATATCGGAACCCCGCATGCCCCGAAGGTGCACGCCGTCGGGCGCAAGCGGGGAGCGGGACACGTTTCTTTCTTCGATCACGTCGTCGTGTCGCTTTCCTGCGAGATGGCTTCGTCGCCTTCTATCCAGTACGTCCCGTCGCGGGCGTACTCCTTCTTCCAGATGGGCACCTCGTTCTTGAGCGTGTCGATGGCCCACCGGCATGCCTCGAACGCCTCGGCCCGGTGCGCGGACGAGACGCAGACCACCACGGACGCCTCCCCGACCGCCAGGTACCCGAAGCGGTGCAGGATCGAGCAGGACAGCCCCCAGCGCTCCCGCACCTGCGCGGCGATGCGCTCCATCTGCCGCCGGGCCATCGGAAGGTACGCCTCGTACTCCAGCCCCGTCACCTGCCGCCCGCGCGCGTGGTCGCGCACGACCCCGACGAACTGCACGTAGGCGCCGTCGGCGTGGCTCATCACCGCGCGGGCGGCCTGCTGCGGGTCGAGCGGTTCGTCGGTCAGCAGGACCACGGGACTCAGCCTCCGCTCATCGGAGGGAGGAACGCCACTTCGTCCCCGCCCGACAGTGGCGTCGCGGCATCGGCGAATTCCGCATTCACCGCGACGCGCGTCCGGAGCAACAGGTCCGCCAGACGCGCGTCGCGCTCGGCCAGATGGCGGGCGACGTGCGCGGGGGTCGCACGCTCCGACACTTCGATCGGGAACGCGCCGCCCTCCGCGCCCGCGGGAGCCGCGTCTTTATAGTGACCGAAAAGCAGGATATGGACAGTCATGGGCCGCTACTCGTCATACCCCACGTCGCGGCTGTGCGCGGCGGTGGCGAAGCGGGCGGTGCCGACGCCGTTCGCCGCCATGGGCATCTCCAGGGCGAACTTGCTCACCTTGACGTGCGGCGGGATCTCGATGGGGTAGTCGCCGGTGAAGCACGCCAGGCAGAAGTTATCGTTGGTGACGTGGACCGCCCGCGCCAGGCCGCCCGTCGAAAGGAAACCGAGCGTCGTCGCTCCGATCAGGCGGCGGATCTCCTCGACCGTGTGGCTCGCGGCGACGAGCTGGTCCTGGTTCGCCAGGTCCACGCCGTAGAAGCACGGGAACTGCACCGGCGGTGCGCTGATGCGCACGTGGACTTCCTTCGCGCCGGCGTCGAACAGCAGGCGCACGATGTTGCCCGTGGTCGTGCCGCGCACGATCGAGTCGTCCACCATGACCACGCGCTTGCCTTCGAGGGCTTCGCGGATCGGCGTCAGTTTCATGCGCACGCCCAGGTCGCGCATGCGCTGGTCCGGCTGGATGAAGGTGCGGTGGATGTAGCGGCTCTTGATGACGCCCTCGCCGAACGGGATGCCGCTCGCCTCGGCGAAACCGAGCGCCGCGGGGGTGCCCGAGTCCGGGATCGGGATGACCAGGTCCGCCCCGCCGGGGACGGGGTGCTCGCGGAACAGCTCGCGGCCCATGCGCTGGCGCGCGGCGTGGATCGACTGCCCGTACATCACCGAGTCCGGGCGCGCGAAGTAGATCATCTCCAGCATGCACAGCGCGGGCCGCTCCATCGGGACCCCGGGCGCGGAGCGGACGCCGTCGGCGTCGATGACCACGATCTCGCCCGGCGCCAGCTCGCGCACGAACGTCGCGCCGACCGTGTTCAGGGCGCACGTTTCGGACGCCAGCACCCACTTGTCCGCGCCCAGCCGCCCCAGGCACAGCGGCCGGACCCCGTAGGGGTCCCGCACGCCGACGAGCTGGTCTTCGGTCATGATCGCCAGAGAGTACGCACCGCGCACGCGCTTCATTGCGGCGCGCAGCGCCTCGGCCACCGTATGGGCCTGCGGCTGGTCCGCGATCAGCCGGGCGATCACCTCGGAGTCATTGCTGGTCTCGAAGGGGATCCCGCGCGCTTCCATCTCGCTGCGCAGCTCTTCCGTGTTGATCAGGTTGCCGTTGTGGGCGACGGCGACCGTGCCGGTGTGCAGGCAGCACTGGAGCGGCTGGGCGTTCCGCAGCACCGACGACCCGGTGGTCGAGTAACGCGTGTGCCCGATGGCGACGTGCCCCTTCAGACCCGCCAGCACCTCCTCGTCGAAGACCTGGGTGACCAGGCCCATGTCCTTGTGCATCCGCATCGTCTCGCCGTCCGAGACGGCGATCCCCGCGGACTCCTGCCCCCGGTGCTGGAGCGCGAACAGGCCGAAGAACGTCAGGCGCGCGACATCCTCCCCCGGCGCGAACACGCCGAAGATACCGCACTCCTCCTGGGGCGTGTCGTCCGCGTCGTCCCAGAAGTCGACCGCCGCCGTCTGTTCTTCACTATCCATGCTTGGCCCCACCCCTCCGCTATTGTATCGCGTTCAGGCACTGTTCGTGCTCTCACTTCTGCCTGGCTGACCCGACCCGTTCGCGCCGACACCGTCCGCTCGCGTTTTCCCGGCACCAGATTGCCGCTCCTTTGCACACAACGGGCCGCTACTTCTCTCCCATAGCGCGCGGGATGGCGTTCTCGTAAGCGTCGCGCAGGCGGGCGAGGGGCAGGTCCAGCAGGCCGGCGGCGTCGAAGCGTTCGGCGGATTTGACCTGACCGACGAAGACGGCTTCGATGCCGGCTCCCTCCGCCAGATCGAGCAGGGCGTTCTGGTCGTCGCCGGGGCGGACGCTGACGAGGACGCGCGACTGCGCCTCGCCGAACAGGATGGTGGACCAGGGCTGGTCGCCGAAGTCGGTGACGGCGAAGCGCACCTCCGCGCCTTTGTTGCCGGCCATGGCGCATTCGGCCAAGGCGACCGCGGCTCCGCCGTCGGAGCAGTCGTGGGCGGAATGGAGGAGGCCCGCGGCGACGGCTTTGCGCACCACTTCCTGTACGCGCCGCTCGGCGTCCAGTTCCAGGCGCGGCGGCGTGCCCTCTTCGCGGCCGTGGATGAGGCTCAGGTATTCGCTGCCGCCCAGCCCGGACTCGTTCTCCGAGCCCTGCGGGCGCAGGAGGTAGATCAAATCGCCGTCGTTTTTGAAGGCGAGGCCGACCGGCTCGACGTTCTCGTCGAAGATGCCGAGCATGCCGACGGTCGGGGTGGGGTAGATGGCCCCGTCGGGCGTCTCGTTGTAGAACGACACGTTACCGGAGATGACGGGCGTGCCGAACGCGTCACAGGCCTGGGCCATTCCTTCGACCGCGCGGCGGAACTGCCAGAAGCCTTCCGGCTTCTCCGGCGAGGCGAAGTTGAGGCAGTCGGTGACCGCGGCGGGTCTGGCGCCGACGCACGACAGGTTGCGCGCGGCCTCGGCCACCGCGATCTGCGCGCCCACGAACGGGTCCAGGTAGCAGTAGCGCGGGTTGCAGTCGGTCGTGAGCGCGATGCGCCGCCCGCCGGCCTCGCGCAGTGCGAGCACGGCCGCGTCCCCTTCGCCCGGCAGGACCTCGGTCTGGGTCTGCACCATGGTGTCGTACTGCTCCCACACCCAGCGCTTGGAGGCGATAGTGGGGGAGGAAAGCAGGCGCAGCAGGACCGTGTTGTAGTCGTCGGGCTCGGAAAGGTTCGACAGGTCGGCGTTCCGGACGCGCGCGATGTAGGCGGGCTCGGCGGCGTCGAGGTAGTAGGTCGGGCAGTCGTCGGCCAGCGACCGGGCGGGCACGTCGGCGGCGACCACGTCGTCCCCCTCGCGCACGACCACGCGCCCGGTGCCGGTCACGTGGCCGATAAAGGCGGCCTGGAGGCCCCACTTGCGGAAGACGGCGGCGACCTCCTCCTCGTGGCCCTTCGCGACGACGGCCAGCATCCGCTCCTGCGACTCGCTCAGCATGACCTCGTACGGCGTCATCCCCGACTCGCGCCGGGGGACTTTGAGCACGTCGATGTCCATGCCCAGGTCGCCCTTGGCGGCCATCTCGCACGTGCCGCAGGTCAGGCCCGCCGCGCCCATGTCCTGGATGCCGACGATGCGCCCGGTCGCGAGCGCCTCCAGCGTCGCCTCGATCAGCAGCTTTTCGGTGAACGGGTCGCCCACCTGGACGTTGGGCCGCTTCGCCTCCGACTCCTCGGTAAGCTCCACGCTCGCGAACGTCGCCCCGTGGATGCCGTCGCGCCCCGTCGCCGACCCGACGTACAGGACGGGGTTCCCGACGCCCGACGCTTTGGCCGACGCGATCCCGCCCATCGGCACGATCCCGACCGACATCGCGTTCACGAGCGGGTTCCCCGAGTAACAGGGGTGGAAATAGATCTCGCCGCCGACCGTCGGAACTCCGACGCAGTTGCCGTATCCCCCGACACCGGCGACGACGTGCTCGAAGAGGTAGCGGTTGCGGGCATCGGTGAGGGGGCCGAAGCGCAGGGAGTCGAGGTTGGCGACCGGGCGGGCGCCCATGGTGAAGATGTCGCGCAAAATGCCGCCGACCCCCGTCGCCGCGCCCTGGTAGGGCTCGACCGCGGACGGGTGGTTGTGCGACTCCATCTTGAAGACCACGCCCCACCCGGTGTCGCCGAGCGGCACGACGCCCGCGTTCTCCAGTGCGCCGGACTCCTGCGCCTTTTTGTACTCGGCGAACAGGCGCAGCACGGGGCGGGAATACTTGTAGCCGCAGTGCTCCGACCACATCACGGCGTACATGCCGATCTCGGTGTAGGTGGGCTCGCGCCCCAGGGTCTCGACGATCTGCCGGTACTCGGCGTCGTTCAGGCCCATCTCGCGGTACACGGCGGTCGGGTCGATCGGCAAGGCGGCACTCCTCCGGGTGCGACGGAATCGGACATCGGGCGGGGCGAAACCGGCGCCGCCCCGCCCTTATTCTACCCCGACCCGCCCCGGACCTGCCCACGGCCCGCCGCGGCGACCCTGTGGCGACCCCGCGGCGCCGCCGTGACGGCGTTCAGGTCTGCTGTAGGTCTCCTGTAGGATTCCTGTATGTCTCACCTATCGGGAACGGGAAACGTACAGGAGACCCGGAGAAAAACTGCCGCAAACCTGACCGGCGCACCGGCCGTGACACGACGGCGTCGCGGCGGCGCGGGCGCGATGTCACACGGCGTAGCCTTTGGCCCCCGGCTCGGGCGGGAACTTGGCCTCGATCCGCTCCCACTTCCACCAGGCCTTCTTGATGTCCGTGCCCTGGGGCACGTCCTGGCTGCCGGCCTGGATGCTCCCGTCGTCGTTCAGGGTCAGCTTGATGTCGCAGGGGCGCATCTCGTTGAACTCCTCGTTCACGAACACAACGGGTCCGTTGCGGAACGTCAACTTGATCTTGGCCAGCGGGCCGGCGCTGACGTTGAAGAAGACGCTGGCGGACTTTTTCGCCGGGTCGATGTCCATCATGGAGATGAAGTGCTTCGCCGTGTCCGAACCCTCCTGGTCCGTCCCGAGCAGCCGGTCGGCTTCCCACGTGGTGGACTGCTGGGACCCGTTGACGAACGTGCCGCCCGCCGAGTGGTGGCAGGTCGAGATGGGCGCCAGGTGCGCGCTGACGCTCCGGAGGTGTTCGGGGTCCTGGCCGGCCGCGCGGCGGAAGGCGTGGATGTCCTGCCGGAACCAGGCGTCGAAGACGTAGTTCTGGGTCACCGAACCGCTGGCGTTGCGGGGCTTCATCTCGAACCCATACTCGAACCGGCCGTGCCAGAGCGTGATCGGGACGGTGTTGCTCTTGATGCCGCGCACCTTGACGGCCACGGGGCCCGCGCCGCCCGGGGCGTTGGCGGCGGGCAGATCGCACACGATCTCGTCGGGCTCCCACTTCTTGACCGTCAGATCGACGTTGTTGACCGTGACCGTGCCGGGGTCGTCGCCGAAGATGCCGGTAAGCTTCAGCTCCCGGTTCGTCTCGTGGACGAAGGCATGTTGTATCGACGGGGCGAGGACGGCGAAGGCGCCCTGGATCTTCTCGACGCCCAGCGTGGTCTCGGCCCCCAGGAAGATGGCCGACCGGTGTTTGGCGTGGCCCTCCTTCTCCATGTCCGCGTACACGGAGTCGATGTCGAACGCGCGCTGCCACGGGTCTTCCTCGGGGGAGATCTCGTTCGCGCCGAGCAGGCGGTCCAGGGCGTACAGCAGCGCGGGCTCGGCGGCTCCGGCGTTGGCGGTGTTGGTCCACGAGGCGTAGACCGAGGCGTTGGCCGCCTTGAAGCCGTGGATCAGGTGCTTACTGAAGGTGGAGCAGGCGTTGACCCACACCAGGCTGTCGTCGGCGAACTTCATGTACTTCTTGATGAAGAAGCGGTTGATGCAGTACACCTCGAACGGGTAGACGATCGCCGGGGTCGCGGGGGAGGCGGCGATCCAGGCCGTCCCCATGCTGACGCCGCGCCACGAAATCGGCTTGCCGGTGAAGATGTCGATGTCCTCGATCTTCTCGTTGACCAGGTCGGAGGCCTCCATCTTGTCCGACACGCGCGTGGTCGTCGTGAGCGAGAGCTCGTCGCCGTGGGTCTCCAACAGGAACACGCCGTCGCCCTTGACCTTGGTCAGGTTCTCCAGCGAGGCGTCCGTGCTCATCGCGAGCGGGAAGGTGTAGCCACGGTCGAGGAGCAGCTTGCGCGCCTCCTGCATGGCGTCCCGGCTATAACCCAATCCGCACAGCATGCGCGCCTGGATGGAGTTCGGCAGGTTCGGCCCGCCCGTGCCGGTGACGACGGGGGCGACACGCGCTCCCGCGCCCCGCGCGGCCAAGGCCGCGGCGGCGCCCCCCGTGAAGAGGGCGCGTGCGTCGGACGAAGCGACCTGGATCCAGTCCCGGCGGCTCAGCCCGCTGACGGGAGCGGGCTTGCCGGGCGCGGGCTTGGCCGGGGCCGGCTCCTTGTCGGGCCAGTAGTTGTTGTAGAAGGTGTACTCGCGCCCGTCGGTGAAGAGGGCGCGCACGCAGCCGTCCGAGGTGATCCACGCGGACTGGAACTCGGGGCGCTTCAGAAGGAAGCGCAGCACCTCCTTGTTCTCGGCGTCACGGTTCTTGCGCGGGAGCTTGCGGATCAGTGCGTTGACGGCCTTCAGCGCCGCCAGTCGCTTCGCCACCGGCACCGGGGCACCAGGTTTGCCGATGCCCCGCTCACGCTTCGGCTCACGTGGCGCCGGGGCCTGTGCCAGTGCCCCGCCCGCGGTGAGAAGGGCTGCCCCGCCGCCCAGTGCGCGCAGGAACGCGCGCCGCTCGAACAACGTTTTCGTGTCTTCCGCCATGACCGTTGCACCTCGCCTGCGGGGACGGCGATGATTGCCGCCCCGGTATTTGAGGACAGGTTACATGGTCAGCGTGAACAAAGCGTGTGCGAAATCGTGAGCACGGGAATCATCGGGCGCGATTCTTGACGTACTTGTCGGCCCAGGCGAACATCTCGGCCAGCACGTGCAGGACGGACTCCCGGGCGCGGTAGCCGTGGGACTCGTGGGGCAGCAGGACCAGACGCGCGGTCGCGCCGTTGGCCTGGAGCGCCTGGAAGAACCGCTCGGACTGGACGGTGTAGGTGCCGGGGTTGTTGTCGGCCTGGCCGTGGATGAGCAGCAGGGGCTCCTTGATCCGGTCCGCGTAGGTGAAAGGCGACAGGCGGACGTAGATGTCGCGCGCTTCCCAGAACGACCGGCGTTCGGATTGGAAACCGAACGGGGTTAGCGTCCGGTTGTAGGCGCCGGACCGGGCGATTCCGGCGGCGAACAGGTCCGAGTGGGCGAGCAGGTTGGCGGTCATGAACGCGCCGTAACTGTGC
>CADCTO010000326.1 GCA_902805585.1 uncultured Armatimonadota bacterium
CGCGCCAGCAAGCGTCTGGTGACGGAGTACGCGGGCGAGAGCCATGAAGAAGGATTCGCCGAGTCGTTCGCCTTCTGGGTTATGCGGCCCGACACCCTCCGCAGCCGCGACGCCCTTTCGTTCGACACGCTGGAAGACATGAACGCGGACCGCTCGCGGAAGAAGTGACGAACCCCCTGCCCACCGCGAACGGGCGGGGGTGGTCAGTTCGGCGGGACCGTGATCCAGGTGACGGAGAACGGCGGGAAGCGCGCGGCGAAGCGCCCCCGGGCGACGACGACGCGGCCCCGTGCCGGCTGGACCCGTTCCGGTGATTCCCAGGTGTTGCGCGCCGCCGGGGCCGCCGCGAGAACCCACAGGTTGGCGGCGGCGTGATCCGCCTTGTACCCGTCCAGCAGGAACGACAGCAGCGCCGACTCCGACTGGCTCTTGTTCACCACGCAGACGAAGATCGGTCCTCCGGCATCCCGGCTGGCGACCACGTCGATGGTCGGATAGGCGGCCCCTACTTCCTCGGAGACCACGGCAGGGATGCTCCCCCCGCGGACGGTCACCGGCAGCCCCCGCGCACCCGTGTGCCGGCGGTAGAGCTGGAGCACCGTGTGAACCGGCGTGGCGAAGAGGCGCGTGCCGTCGCGCTGAATGACGCCGCCTTCCCACCCGTTCACAAGACCGTTCACACCCGCCGCCGCCACGTACGGCACGCGCTGGAAGACACTGAGCAAGGACGCCGCCCACATGCCGGCAAGCCACGTCTGGTTGGCCTCCTTCATGTTCAGGTTCCACTCGGTGACCGCCAGGCGCGGGCCGCCGGCGCCGACGCCGCGCAGGAAGGTTTCGTAGGCCACGGGCTGCGTCAAGACGTCGGCCGGGGTGCTCTGGGAGACGAACAGGTGCAGGGACAGCAGGTCCGGCTGGACCTGCGCCGACTTCAGCACCTGCCGGTTCCATTCCGGGGTCTGCCCGACGGCCATCACGCGGATCGTCGGGTCTACGGCGCGCATGGCCCGGACGTAGGCGTCGAAGTTGCGGGCGTACGTCGGCGCATCCGAGCTGCCCTCGGTCCACGACCCGAAGACTTCGTTCCCGATCTCCCACAGGCGGACGCGGTAGGGCTCCCGCTGCCCCGCCGCCGCGCGAAGGCGGCCCATCTCGCTTTTCTGGGCAGGGTCGTTACAGTAGGCCACCCAGGCGGCGGCCTCTTCGGGCGACGCGCCGCGCCCCCCGACATTGACGACCAGGACCGGCTCGGTGCGCAGGCGCCGGCACAGGGCGAGGAACTCGTCGGTTCCCATATCGTTCGGCTCGGGCAGCCCCCCCCACACGTTCGGGCGAACGGGGCGCTCGTCGCGCGGCCCGACGCCGTCACGCCAGCGGTAGTTCTGCGCGAAGTTGCCGCCGGGGTAGCGCAGCCACTGGGGCGCGAGCGCCCGGGCCTGTGCCAGGACCGCCGGCTCGAAGCCGTCGGCCCCGTAGGCGGCCTCGGTCATCAGCGACGGGGCGTACACGAAGACGACGCCGGGGCCGGTCACCGTCAGCGTCAGCCGCGCCTCCTTGGCCCGCCGGGGCATGGCGAGCCGCGTCACCACCCGGCGCCAGCCGCCCGCCGGCACGTCCAGCGGCGCGCTCACGGAGTCGTTCGCGTCGCCCAGCGAAACGGTCAGTAGCGTCTTCCCCTCGCCGCGCGCCCACAGGGACAGGCGCACCGCGTCGCCGGGCCGGGCCGCCAGATTCCCCTGGGCGACCCCGGCGCGGCTGCCCTCCGGCGCTTCCAGGCGCAGCGACCGGGCCATGTCGTTCGGGGTCGGGGCCTGCTTCGGCGCTTCCAGCCGGACGGAGCCCTGCTCGTCGCCGAAAGCGAACCAGGGGGCCGGCGCGCCGTTGCCGCGCCCTTCCGTGGGCATCATCTTGCGGTTCTGGAGCAGTTCGCCCCACAGCCCGCCGCCGACGGAGTTGAACATGTGCTCCAGATGCGCGCCATAGAGGCGGGCCCCGATGACCCGGTCGGGCTTGTCGACGGCGACGCGCAGCGTCGCCGCGATCTCGGCCCGCGCGGGACCAAGACACACGAAGAGTATCAGCAGAACCGCGAGGCGCCGTGTCGAGCTTGCGCGGCGAAGCAGCATTGGGGGTGGTTTTCTCCGGTCGGCGGACGGTCGCCGGAGCGGCCCGGCGTGGAAGCACGATACACGGAGTATAGCACGAGGCGGCGCGGGGGTGCAACGGCGTGCGGCGCCCGCGGACGCAGCCCGCCGCGCCCCGCTTCGGCCGACGCCGGCACGTCTCCAGGGGGATAACCCGTGTCGCACAACCGGCGCCGAGATCAGATGAAGTGGATGGTGAACGGTAGACTCGGCGCGGACGGCTCTGATCCGTTGGCGAAGTTCGCCGTTATCGTGACCGAGCCCCCGTCAGCGATATCCACCCCGGCCCGCTGCAGGCGAATCGCCGTCGGGTTCGATGCGGTCGGCTGGGTTCCGCCGAGCGTGTTTGCTAAGGCGTAAAAAACGGTGGCGACGGTGTTCCCGTTTGCGTTCTTGATCTCCGCTTTGCCCGTGGCATCGAATCCGGTCGCGGTCAAACCGTTCCCGCCGGTAACCGTGAAGGACACGACACGACTGGTGTTCACCGGCACCGTGTCGTTGTTGTAAGGGTTGGTATCTGTGTCGGGGTAGATGTAGGTGCGGATTGAAGCGGCGCTCGTACCTGACACATTCAAGGAACCCGCGGCGAACGCGGGCGAAGCGGTGTCACCGGGATACGCAGGAGTCAAGGCGTAGCTGCTGCCGGTCGAGGTACTGTACGTGGCGACAGCGAGGGCCGAACCGTCAGGAGGTACACAGGATGCAATCGTGCCGACGACCGCGAACGCGATTGCTCCTTTCAGCAGGCGATCCGCGCATTTCAAGAGCGTGTCTCCGTTCCGATTGTCACACCCTTCGCAGGCCGGGAATGGGGCGAGCGTACTCACACCGACCCACGCGAAGGGATGCCCTCAACCGAGATGAATTCTAGCACATGGCGGCTTGCTAACAGGACGGTATTTTTGCCCGGTTTGGTTCGGCGGCACCAGGAAAGCGGTGTCTTGAACCCACGTCGCGAGGCGGACCAAGGGAATCCGACGGGCTCGTCCGAGCGGAGTTTGTAGCCGAAGCCGAGCACGGCCGCGGCGGCGATCATCCCCACAGCGATCACGCCAAGCCAGGCGCGCGACGGCGTGCGCGCGAGCGCCGGAACGCCGCCGCCGCCGCCGCCGCCGCGCGCTTCACGGCAGGCGCAGACACCGAGCCCCATCCACAGCCATGGTAATGAAGCGACGCCCGGGAAGACGTACGCGGGCGAGCCGATGGCGTCCACCACGAAGGCGGCGGCGGCGGCGATGCACCCCATCAGGAGCGTCTTGCGGTACTTCGAGGAGACCGTCGGCAGCGCGCGCAGACCGACATGGACGAACGCCGCCACGACCGCCACGTAGAGCAACAGACCGACGCCGCCGGTCTCGGCAGCCCACTGTATCCACAGGTTGTGCGCCGAGTTCGTATAGTTATGGCCCCGCGCGACGACGTCGCGGACGCCAACGCCCTGGTGCGTCCAGCGGGCCTGCAGGACGGGCCACGACCCCAATCCCCATCCGGTGAACGGGCGCTCCGACGCGGCGCGGGCGGCCGCCCGCCACGTGTACAAACGGCCGGAAAAGGAAGGGTCCTCCATAACGTTCTTCATCGTGTCGGCGCGCTTTGCGACCAGCGGCGCGATCCCGCCCGCTCCGACCAGGAGTACGAAAGAAAGCGTCAGGATGACGAGCGGCCCGACGATCTTCGGCCGGCCGCGCCGGCTCAGGTCCATCCCGACGTAGCGGAGAAACAGGCACGAGAGCACGAGGAGCGCCGCCGCGGCGCCGATCCATGCCGAACGGGTCCGGGACAACAGGAGGGCGCCACCGAGTACCAGAACGGCCGCCTGATAACCCAGTGCGGGGGCCTGTTTCGGGCTGCGGTTTAACGCGAGTGCGACCGCGACCGGCAGCAGAAGCACCAGGAATGATCCCAGGTTCTGGTGATCGCTAAAGACGCTCACGATCACTTCCGCCCCCCGCGGCGCACGGTGGCTGAAGTCGAGAAATCCGTAGACCGCCACACAGGCGCCGAGAGCGATCGTGCCGCCCACGGCGATGCGTAATTGCCCCGGGCGCAGCGTATAGGCGGCCGCAAAATAGACCGCGGCGCACAGGATCATCCGTAACAACTCGGCGGCGGCGAAGGTCCTGAACGGCGAGAGAGCGGCGGAAAACCCGCACCAGAGGAGCAGGGCGATAAGCGGCGGGTTTGGGCCGCGGCGGACGGCCACCCGCAGGTCTTCTTGAAACGGGCCGGAGGCGGCGAGCAGGCAGACGAAGGTGAGCGTCGCGGCTTGGAGCGTGCAGGTGCGTGCGGCGCGCGAGACCCACGGCATCTCGGCAAGAAAGGCGAGGAGGAGGGCCCCGAACAGCGCGACGAGCAGGTAGTTGTTTTTGACCCAAACGACCGTGCGTTTTGCGGGTGTGCCGACGGCCACGGTGCCACGACTCCGAGTACGCCGGTGCGAGAACGCAGTCACGAAGGGGTCTCCTCTTCACAAACGTTTTCCGCGGGCAGGCAGGCTGTCAGAACCACGCGAACCTTTGGAAGGTCTGGCGGAGGTCACACGACGCCCGGCGTCAAGCACTCGCCTGCGGAGACGGAGGTCCGGGGGCTTTCTGTGGGCCTGCGGTACCGGTGACACCACGTGTGCAGGTTCCATGCCCTGCTCCGGCGGGCGCGCAAAGGCCACGGGGACCGGGCGAGGAGGCGGTAGATGCGTCACACCCTGCCCACGCGGGGGGGCGGCGACCGGAACGGTGGAGGCGAATCGGGGCAGGCCGCCGCCTGTCGGGATGGCGGATGCAAAAAGCGGCCGCGCCGGACGTTCGGCGGCGCGGCCGGCGAGATCGCCACAGGCTTAATGGGAAGACGCGATCGGTGGGACCGGGGGCGAAGGCTTGTGAGGGTCCGCCGGTTCCGGTACAGCGTCTAGGCGAGTTTGGCGGCGAGCAAACGCCCGAGGATGTCGTGCAGGACTTCGACGGGCGAGTGCAGCGCGTCCACGCGCTCGATCAGGTCCGGGGGGTAAAAATCCAGGGCCGGGCGCGATTCGGCTTCGTACACGTCCCAGCGGCGGCGGATCACCTCGTCGGACGCGTCGTCGAGACGGTTCTCCTTCAGGGCGCGCTGCCGGAGCCGCTTGGCCATCTTGTCGAGATCGGAGCATTCGAGGTGGAAGACGCGCTCGACCTCGATATGCTCCGACAGGATGCGGGCCTGCTCCAGATTGCGCGGTATGCCGTCGAGGACGAGCAGGTCGCGCTCGGGGACGAAGCGGCGCGTGTGGAACATGCCGTCGATGGACTCGCGCCAGAGCGCGACGGTGGTGTCGTCCGGGACGAGCAGTCCGCGCGAGGAGTACTCGACGAAGACCTGGCCGAGCGGCGACCGAAGGTCCAGGTTGCGGAAGATGTCGCCGCAGGCGCAGTGGATGAACCCGGGGATGGCGCCCAGCGCCTTCCCCATGGTGCCTTTACCCGAGCCGGGTGCGCCGAAGAGCAGGATGGTCCGGTACCGGCGGTGCTCGGCGACCGTTTCGCGCGGCGCGGCGGCCGGTGCGGTGGCGATCATAGCTTTGCGCTCCTTTCGGCGAACGAGGCCGCGACATCCTTGCCCAGGACGATGCTCACGTCGGCGCCGCCCAGGTCTTCACGCGGCTGTTTCACGAGCGTGCCCCCGCGCAGCACGCTCTGGATGTGCTCGGCACGCGGCACGACGGCCGCCTGTCCGTACTGGATCTGCGTGCTCGTGACCTCGGTGTCCCGGGGCACGTTGCCCGCGCTCTTGGCGTCGAATCCCTGCTCGCGCAGCAGGTCGGCGACATGCCGCGCCGCCCCACGCACGCCGCTGCCGTTCTTGACGGTCACCACGGTCAGGCGGTACGCCGCGCTCTCGTCGCCGCGCAGCAGCCAATCCACCTGCGCCGCCATCTTGTCCGGGTCCGGGCGGTAGTAGGACAGCCCGCCGATCATGACGTTGTCTCCGGTCAACGAGGCGGTCTGCATCTGCTCCGGCTGGACGCCCTTGAAGAGCACGGCCAGCGCGGTCACCTGGTCGAAGGTCAGGTCGGTCTCGATGGAGTCCCACGCGGCGCTCATCAGTTCCGGGGCCCGCGTGAACATGCCGGGCGACTTGGCCTTCTGCAGGATCGCGCGCAGAAGCATCTGCTGGCGGGCCATGCGCCGCTCGTCCCCCTCCTCCTTGGAGCGCGGCTCGCCGGGGTTGCTCTTGCGGAACCGGGTGAAGCCGACGGCCTGGTCTCCGTTGATGGTCTGCCGCCCCTTGGGCAGGTCGATGTGGAGCTGGCCCCAGTTGTCGTCGTACTTCATGCGGTCGATGGTCTCGACCTCGACGCCGCCCAGCAGGTCCACTATCCGCTTCACCGCATCGGGTTTGAGCGCGATGTGATACTCCGGGGGGACCGCGAGGAGGTTCCCGACCGTCTGCATGGCCAGCGGCGCGCCGCCGCGGGCGTACGCCCCGTTGATCTTGCCGCGCCGCTCGGTATCCGGGAACTCGACGTACGTGTCACGAGGGATGGACAGCGCCGACACCTTCTGGCGGTCCAGGTCCAGCGACAGCATGATGAGCGTGTCCGAGCGGGCGCCCTTGGTGTACGGCATCCCTTTGCTGTCGCGGTTGTAGTCCTTGCCGATCAGGAGCACGTTGACGCGATCCATGCCGGGGAACCTTTTGCGCGGGTTCTTGACCGAATCCCACCATATTATGGGCGTGGTCTTGTGCTCGCGGAGCATGGCGGCGAACCGCCCGAGGCCCAGAGCCGCGACCGCGCATAAAGCCACCGCCAGCACCGCAGAAATCTTTTTCGCTTTGCTCATCCTGCCGTCCTGACCATCGTATCAGTTGTTCGCGCCGCAGGCCGCACCCGTCCCCCAACCTTCCGTTGC
>CADCTO010000327.1 GCA_902805585.1 uncultured Armatimonadota bacterium
GCCGCGATAACGCAGGTTACCCGATGGGAACACAGACATGACCAAGCCGCCGCTCGTCATCTACGTGGACATCGACGACACGCTGGTGCGCAGCGTCGGCACGAAGCGCATCCCCGTTCCCGCCGTCGTCCGGCACGTGCGCGACCTGAAGCAACAATGCGCGGAACTGTATGCCTGGAGTTCGGGCGGGGCCGAGTACGCCCGCCAAAGCGCCGAAGAACTCGGCATCGTGGACTGTTTCGCGGCGTTCCTGCCCAAACCGCAGGTCCTGCTCGATGACCAGAACGTCGCCGACTGGCGGGATCTGTTGCAGGTCCACCCGGCGGGCTGTGAAGGACGGAGCGTCGAGGACTACAGGGCGCGCCTTCGGGATTTACTTCATGAGTGATGAACCATCGACACGTCGCATCTACGCCTGGCACGACGACCGCAGCGTCTACGTCTACCAGGCGTTCAGGCCGTCCATCGTGCAGGCCGCCGTGGCCAAAGGCACGTTCGGGTCCGGCTTCACCCTGGACCGCATGACGTGGATCAAGCCGTCCTTCGGCTGGATGCTGCACCGCTCCGGCTACGCCACCAGGCACCGCCAGGAGGCCGTCGCGCGCGTACACCTGAGCCACGCCGGGTTCCGGGCGATCCTCGAACAGGCCGTGCCGACGCTCTATGACGAGCGCCTTTTCGCCTCGGAACGGGACTGGTCAACGGCGCTGGACCGGTCCGACGTGCGCTACCAGTGGGACCCGGACCGGGACCTGCACGACCGTAAACTGGCCCGCCGCGCGATCCAGCTCGGCATCCGGGGCGAGACGGTGCGCCGCTACGTCGAGGAGTGGGTCCTGGGCGTGGAGGACGTCACGGAGCTAGCCCTTGCCGTGGGCGCGGCGGTGAAGGGCCGGGGCGGCACCTTACCGGACGTGCCGGAAGAAACGGAGTACGCGATAGAACCGGACTTGCTGCACGTCCTGGGCTACGATGCGCCGGTGTCGGACGACGCCTAGCCGCCGCCCGCCGCTCGATCGGAACGCGGGCGGAGCGTCCGAGGCGGGCTGGTGGACCGACGTCTACCACCTTGTATCTGCCCCGTCCGGCCAGTGTGGGATGCGGAGCCGCCGGGCGTACTCTCGGGCCTCACGGCTCTAAGTAGTCATGCGAAAGTGATATGGTATCTGGTCCCCACCTGATCGAGCACGTCGGTGACGCTTCGGCAGAGCGCCTCGAAGCTGTGGTACGCCCCCATCGGCAGCCACCGGTACTTGACCAGGCGCCACAGCGTCTCGATCCGGTTCAGGTGCGGGGAGTAGGGCGGCAGGAACAGCAGGCGCAGCCCCCGGCGCTTCCACTCCCCGCGCTTCTCTTGCACCGCCCGCGCCCGGTGCACGCCCGCGTTGTCCAGCACCACCACCGTCGGGCGCTCCAGCGCCGGCAGCAGCGCCTCCACGCTCTGGATCACGTATCGGGCCGTGATGCGCTCCCGGGTGGGGAAGCGCCACAGCTTCCCGTCGCGGCAGCGCAGCAGGCCCAGCACGCTCAGGCGCGGCCCGTGGGCCTGTGCCGGCAGGCCCACGGTCTGTCCCTTCTTCTGCCACAGGTACGGCAGGCACGGCTGCAGGCAGAAGCCGCTCTCGTCGCCGAAGAGCACCTGGCAGCGGCCCGCCTCTTCCAGCTTCTGGAACCGTGCCAGCGCGCGCTCCACCCGCGCGCGCTCCCGGGCCGGCGGCGCTTTAGGCGGGACCCGCCGCGCCCGGCGGTAGGAATAGCCCCAGCGCCTCAGCGCCCGCCGGACCGTGTCCCAGCTTATGGAGA
>CADCTO010000328.1 GCA_902805585.1 uncultured Armatimonadota bacterium
GCCACCCAGGTGATCGTGTTTCCGGCATCCAGCAGGGCGCCTTCTCCACCCAGGGTCACGGCGACGGCGGATACGCCGAAGCGCGCGCGCAGGGCGCCGGAGACGGCCGCCCCGTCGCCGCCGTCCGCGCCGAACAGCAAGCGGGCGTCGTCGGCCGCGGTGATGAGCAGGTCCACGCGTTCGATCAGCGGGGCGAGGGTCCGTGCGGCGGTCTCGGCGGACCAGAGCCGCGCGCGGAAGTTGACGTCGAGCGAGACTGTCTTGTTCAGCCGCCGCGCCGTCCGCACCGCGTGGGCGGTGGCCTCGGCGCACGAGGCCGAGAGCGCCGGGGTGATGCCGGTGACGTGGAGGTGGCGGCAGTCGGCGAGCAGGGACTCGGGCAGGTCGCCGGGCGTCAGGCGTGAGGCGGACGAGCCTGCGCGGTCGTAGACGACGGTGGTGGGGCGCGGGGGCGTGCCGTGCTCGACGAAGAAGACGCCGACTCTGGCGCCGGGCTCCGCGTCCCAACGGATCCCCGACACGTCCACGCCGTGCGCGGCCAGGGACCGGGCGACGCGCCTCCCCCGCCCGTCGTCGGGCAGGCGCGAGACCCAGCGCGCCCGCACGCCCATGCGCGCCAGCGCCACGGCCACGTTGGATTCCGACCCGGCGACGTGGACGGCGAAGGCGTCGGCCTGCTCGATGCGCGCGCGGCCCGGGGGCGAAAGGCGCAGCATCGTCTCGCCGAACGTCAGCACGTCGCAGGTCGGGGGCATGGTGTCGATTATACCCGCCGCCCCGGGTATAATCTGCGAGCGAGAAGAGATGCCGGAGACGACGGACAAGCAGATCGTCGAGGAGATGTGGACGATCGCCCGCAACGAGCCGCTGACGCTGGCGGGGGTCGTGGCCTTCGGCGTGCTCGACCGGGAACGGTACCGGCGGCGCGTCGGCGACGTGATGCTGACCTTCACGCTCGACTCCGACCCGCGCACGCAGATCTGGTCCTACGAGCTGGGCATCGCCCACGCCGACGGCGGCGAGCTGGACAACGACACGGTCCAGTACTGGCTCAAGGCGTTCTTCGGGCGCGAGTCGTTCCTGGCCGCCCGGCGCGGCTTTATGCTCACCGGGGAGGCGCGCTTCACCTTCCCGTACAAGGGATAGACGGACCTTCACCGGAAAAATTAACAGGATCGGAACGTTTTTCTGAAACTTTGCCGTATCGGTTCGGTCACAGCAACGGGTAAACTGGAAGCCAGACGTGCTCCGGCGCCTTTCACGGCGTCGGCACGTGGCATATAGATGTCATCCCGGTTTCGCGGCCCCGGTGTCGCGGGCCGAGGATGTCAACCAGCTCACGGACGGGAGCGGTTTTTTCACGGACGGCGGCGGGTGGCGAACAAGCGCCCGGCGGACGAGAACCGAAGCGTGCGGCGGGAAAGGCAACAGGGATACTTTCTTGCACGGCGCGACGGGACGCGGACGGCGGACCTTTGGCAAAACCTTCCGGCGGCTGCGAAGGGACCTTCCTGAAAGGGGCACGCGACTATAGGTCGCATCCTTAAGGAGGAAAGAGCAGATGAGAAAAGCCTCGCTATTTGCGAGCGCCGCCGCGCTTTCCGCGCTCGGGCTTGCCGCCGCGCCTGTGTTCGCACAGCCGGCCGGCGGTCCCTTCGCGGACGTGCCGACGGACCACTGGGCCTACGCCTCGGTGGATCGGCTCCAGAAGGAAGGCGTCGTCATCGGGTACCCCGATGGCACGTACGGCGGCAAGCGGGCCATGACCCGCTACGAGTTCGCCGTCGCGATCGCCCGGCTGCTGGACAAGATCCCGCCGGCCGTCGACATCAGCGGCCTGGCCACCAAAGAGGAACTCCGCACCGCCGTCGCCGGCCTGGCGACGAAGGAAGAGGTGGCCGAACTTCGCCGCCTCGTGACCGAGTTCCAGAACGAGCTGACCACGCTGGGCGTGGAGGTCGACGCCATCCGGCGCCGCCTGGACGCCCTGGAGGGCCGCGTTGCGGTCATCGAGGAGGAGCTCAAGCGCGTCCGCATCGGTGGCAACGTGAACCTGATGGTCCGCTCCAACATCCGCCGGGGCGACAACCAGTTCATCGACTACGATGGTTTCACGAACACCACGCCCCGCCAGCGCACGGGCCTGGTCTCGGAAGCGATCAACACCTTCGCCGAGACGCGCGTCCTCCACGACCTGGACCTGAAGGTCGAAGCGCGCCTGTCGGACACGGCGACCGCCATCGCCAAGGTGAACTTCGGCAACTACCTGCCGTTCATCAACAGCGTCGCCTCGTTCAGCGGCTCGCGCAGCGAGTTCACCGGCCGGGTGAACCAGAGCCAGGAACAGACGATCTACCAGCTGATGGTCGAGGCGCCGGTCCGGCTGCCGGGCCTGGGCGGGGTGAACCTCGCGGTGGGCCGCATCCCCGTGCAGTTCACGCCGTACACCCTGAAGCTGATCGACGTCGACTCGTACTTCGCGAACGACAAGACGGACCTCGGTGACATCCCGGTGGATGGCGCCAAGGGCTCCTTCAAGATCGGCCCGGTCGGCGTGACCGCCCTGGCCGCCAAGACGGACCCGATCAAGTACGTCTCGGACCAGGAAGGCACGATCACCGGCACGACGAGCAACTACGGCCTGTTCGCGGGCGCCGGCTTCCAGCCGTTCACCGGCGGGTTCGGCGTCAACGGCCGCCCCAGCGGCTCGCCGATCTCCCCGTTCGTCAACGGCGCCATGGCCGTTGAGAACCTGGCCGGCGTGCGCGCCACGTTCGGCACCTCGTTCCTGGGCACGATCGGCGCGACCTACCTCGCGCTGTCGGGCCAGTCGCCGTTCCCCGGGGCGGGCACGACCGCGGACTTCGACCGCGTGTACGTGTACGGCGCGGACCTGAACGCGAACTTCGGCTCCATCGGCGTGATGGGCTCCTACACGGTGTCCAACACGTCGGGCATCGGGGACGAGACGTTCGATTCCGGGACCCGCCGCGACGAGGACACGTTCGCGTACGACATCGCGGCGAACTTCACGACCGGGGCGCTCAGCCTCGGCGCCGGCTACCGCGAGATCGCCCCGTTCTTCGCGGCCCCCGGTTACTGGGGTAAGCTCGGCTCGTACACCAACCCGGTGGACATCCAGGGCCCGTACGTCCGCGCGTCCTACGCGCTGGGCGCCGGCCTCCTGCTGACGGGTGAAGGTCACTTCTACGAGGGTAGCGACAACGGCGGCCTGACGGATGACCAGGGCATCCGGAACTTCAAGGCCGGCCTCCGGTACGGCCTGACTTCGGCCACCGCGGTCGACCTGGGCATCGAGCACACCACGTACGACCTTGGCGGCGCGGGGCTCACCGACGGCGACCCGACCGAGATCTTCTACAACATCGGCTTCGGGTTCTCGTTCAACCCCTCCACGTCGCTGAAGTTCCTGTACCAGGTCGTGGATTACGATGACGACGGGACGGGCTTCGACCCGTTCAACGGCAACGGTGGCGTGGCCGCGGCCCAGTTCTCGGTGAAGTTCTAACCGAGAGTCAGGTCAAACGTCAAAGCCCCCCGGCGCATGCGCCGGGGGGCTTTTTTCTTCGATTTTGGACAGGATGATCGGGATCATGTGGATGGAAGAGGGGTACCACGCGTCTCCTCGGGAATCCCCCTTATCCTGTTCATCCTGTTCAAGGCTTCTCGCATATCCTATACAAACGTAAAAGGCCGCGCCGTGATGGGCGCGGCCTTTTTGTGCCGAGGTTCCGCGTCAGGCGCGGGGGGTGGCGCGGAGCATCTGCCGGAGTTCGGTGGGGTTGTTGGTGACGGCGAGCGCCTCGTCGGAGGTGATGACCTTGCCCTGAGCCAGGGCATGGAGCGACTGGTTCAGGGTGTTCATCCCGAAGTGCGCGCCCTCGCGGATCGAACTGTAAAGCTCGCCGGTCTCGCCGTCCTCGATCTGCTTCTTGATGGTGGGGCTGCCGGTCATCACCTCGACCGCGGGCACGCGGCCCACGCCGCCGGCGCGGTGGACCAGGCGCTGCGAGATCACGCACGAGAGCGTCCCGGCGATCTGCACGCGCACCTGGTCGCGCTCGTGCGGCGGGAAGGCGTTCAAAAGGCGGTCGATGGTGCTGATGGCCGACACGGTGTGGAGCGTCGAGATGACCAGGTGGCCGATCTCGGCGGCGGTCAGGGCGACGCGCATGGTGTCGGCGTCGCGCATCTCGCCGATCACGATCACGTCCGGCGTCTGGCGCATCACGCTGCGCAGGGCGGCGGAGAACGATTTGGTGTCCGAGCCGACTTCGCGCTGGTTGACGACGGAGTTGCGGTCCTCGAAGACGTACTCGATCGGGTCCTCGACGGTGACGATGTTGGCCCGGCGGTTGGCGGCGACGTGGTCGACCAGGGCGGCCAGCGTCGTCGATTTGCCCGAGCCCGTCGGCCCCGTCACGATGACCAGCCCCTGGGGCTGCATCACCACGTCTTTGAGCACCTTGGGCAGCAGCAGCTCGTCGAGACTGTAAGGTCGCAGCGGGATGATGCGCAGGACCGCGCCGATGGCGCCCCGCTGCAGGAACAGGTTGGCGCGCACGCGCACCATGCCGGCGACCGTGAAAACGGCATCGACCTCGTTCTGGTCGAGCAGGTTCTGCATCCGCTCGTCGGTGCTTTTCTCTTCTTCGAGCGCGGCGTCGCCGTAGCGGATCAGCATGTCGCGGGTCGCCGAGTACAGGATCGACATCGCCAGTTCGTGCATGTCGGACGGCGTCAGCGTTTCCAGGTCGGACCGGACCTGCACCCGGCCGTCGATCCGCAGGGCGGGCGCGGCGTCCGCCTTCAGGATGAGGTCCGAGGCGCGGGACTGCATGGCGATCTCAAGAAGCTCGTGGATACTCTTCATCGGCTAGTCGGTCTCTTTGTTGGGGTCGTCGTTGGCGGGCGCTTTCTCGATTATAGCACGCAAACCGTTCCGCTCGCCACGGACGGCGGGCGGGAGGCTCCCGCCCGTCTTGCCAATGCCCCCGCTCCGTGTTATAATGACCGGGTCTGGTGGCACGTTTCCTGCCGCCGATGCCATCTCCTTGCGCCGGCTTTGTGGGCGAGCCCGGCAGCATCAAGCCCCTTCTGTCGCGGCGGCGAGGCGGGCCTGTAAAAGTGATACTATGGACACCAGCGACTTTCGGAACGGCATTTCCATCCTCCTTGATAATGACATCTTTACCATCGTGGAGTTTCAGCATGTGAAGCCCGGTAAGGGCGGGGCGTTCGTGCGTTCCAAGCTGAAGAACCTGCGCACCGGCGCCACCGTGGACAAGACGTGGCGCGCGGGCGAGAAGATGGACCAGGCGATCCTGGAGCGCAAGCCGATGCAGTACCTGTACAGCCAGGACGGCGAGCACGTGCTGATGGACATGGAGACCTTCGACCAGACCAACGTGCGCGAGGCGATGGTCGGCACGCAGGGCAAGTATCTCAAGGAAGGCATGGACGTCCAGGTGGTCCTGCACCGGGACCAGATCGTGGGCGTCAGCCTGCCCGACTTCGTCGAGCGCGCGGTGGTCGAGACCGACCCCGGCGTCCGCGGCGACACCGCGTCGGGCGGCTCCAAGCCCGCCACGGTCGAGGGCGGGGCGGTCGTCCAGGTGCCGTTCTTCGTGAACGTCGGCGATAAGCTCAAGATCGATACGCGTTCGGACCAGTACCTGGAGCGCGTGAAGTAGTTCCTGTGTCGTTCGCCGGGTGGAGGTAGCTTTGGGAGTTGACGTAACCGCCCCACGGTCGCCCCGTTCCCTGCTCGGGCCCGCGGTGGCCGCCGTCGTGTTCATCGCCGTCCGGGTCGCCCTGGTCCTGGCGTTTCTGGCGGCCGGGTACCTGCTCCTGGGCCTGCTGTCGGGGCAGCTCGCCCAGTTCCGCGCCCTCCCCCGGCCGGAACGCGTCCGCGTGCTCGCCAACGTCGATCTGGCGCGCACCGTGCTGATCGCATCCCTCGCCGTCGGGTCGCTCACCGCCGCGTACCTCTGGTTCTACGAGGAAGCCACGGGCTACGTGATGGGACTGGCCGGCCTGCTCTTCTACCTGGGCTTCCCCTACGGGTTCGCCTTCTTCGTCGATCCCGACCTGTTCGCGGGCAACTACGCCGCGCGACGGGCGCTGATGGCGTTCCCGGACGCCGCGCTGCCGCTGCTGCTCTTCGGTGGCCTGCTGGTCCTGCGCGACATCGGCATCCGGCTGATCGACGGGGTGCGCAACAAGCCGGTCGCGCGCGACCGGATGGCCTACGGCAAGAACGCGGTCGAGGAGAAGCGGCCCCTCCGCATCGCGGTGCTGGGCAAGTGCTGGGAGGGGCCGTACTGCCGCGAGTTCATCCGCACGCACTGCCCGATCTTCCACGCCCGCAAGGCCTGCTGGCGGGTGAAAAAGGGCTGCTACTGCGAGGAAGACATCGTCACCAACGCCGCCAGCAAGATCTCCGGGGTGCAGTTGGAGATGGCGCCCGACCCGCGCTACAACTTCGCCAACGCCCCGTCGCCGGGCCGGGCGCAGCTGACCAACGGGCAGAAGCGGGAGCGCTGCCGCCACTGCATCATCTACAACGAGCACCAGCGGCAGAAGTACCAGCTCCTGATGCCGGTCGTGGCCGTCGGCGTGCTGGTCCTGGCCGCCGTGTTCTCGCCGGTGCTGCGCGAGGGCCTGAACTTCGGCTTGGCCCAGATCGAGTCGGTGATGGTCCGCTTCTCGTTCACCCCGGGCGCCACCAAGCTCGGGCGGCCGACGGATACGGTCGCCTGGGTGCTCATCGCGGCGTTCACCGTCATGGCCCTGTCCAAAGCGCTGCAGATCCTGGAATGGGCCGTCTTCAAGATCAAGATATGAGAACGCCCGAAGGCGCATGATGGACCACGCGCGGATCGAACAGATGGTGGAAGTCCTCCGGGACTCGGTTCTGACCGAGATGGAGGTGCGGCAAGGGGATGCGCTCCTGCGGCTGCGCCGCCCGCCGCGGGCGGCCGCGCGGCCGCCCGCG
>CADCTO010000329.1 GCA_902805585.1 uncultured Armatimonadota bacterium
CGGCGCTGGTGTAGGGGCGAGATACGCCTCGCCCGCTTCGTCTCTCCCCTGTTCCTTGTCTCCCTCTTCCTCCCCCTCTCCCACCCGCGCAGCGGGACCATCGGGAGAGGGGGACGGGGGGTGAGGGCCGAACGCCGGGGGGTGAGGGCTCTACTGTGCTCCGGCAACCTTCTGCTGCTGCGCACCGTCGTCCGGCGGCGAGGCCAGGATGAGCGCCATGGTCGCCCAGCAGGTCGCGCCGTACGAGATGTACTGCGACTGTCCGTGCGGGAAGCCGGCGTCGAAGTAGTTGTTGGCCGGGATCGCCCGCTTGGTCACCAGCCACGAGCCGTCATCGTCCTGCGTCCGCAGCAGGTACCGCACGCCGCGCTGGTACGTTTCCGCCGTGGTGGGGAGGCCGCCGAGGTGCAGGGCGTAGAGCGCCTGGCCCGTGGCGTAGGCGTCGCTTCGACCGTAGGCGTCACCATCCGGGTCGGAGCCGTTGGCGGGAAGCTGCGCCCAGCCGCCGTCAGGCCGCTGGAATCTACGCAGGTCGGCGGCCGCCTTTTCGATCTCCTTCGCGTCCGCGCCCGCCCACTTCAGGCCGAGCAGGCGGAACGTCCGGTCCTCGTTGTTGACGGGCTTGGTGGCGACCAGCCACGCCCGCGCTTTCCGGATGCGCTGCTCCGCTTCGGCGGCCCGGTCCTGCGGCATGAACGTTTTCAGCAGGCGGACCGTCAGCGCTGTCGTGGCGAACGCGCTAGACTGGATCGGCTCGCGGCGCAAGACGAACCCCCACTTCCCGTCCGGGTCCTGCTGGCCGGCCAGGATGGCGGTCATGGCGGACTGGATCTCTCCCGGCTTCTGCCCGTGCGCCGCCAGACCGGCATACAGGAAGGCGAGACCCGGCGTCAGTTCTCCCATGTCCACCCCGGGGATGTGCTTGTACATCTCCGGTTTGGGCAGCAGGTCGCGAACGCCGCCGCCATGTTCCTGGTCGCTCTTGAGGATCAGTCCGATCTGCGCGGCGGCCACGTCGCGGTCGTATGCGATGCCGCGCTCTTTGGCAAGGCCCGTCGCCATCAGGCCGAGCCCCTGGTGGTGGCAGGACGTACAGGCGGCTTTGGTCGAGAACGTCTTCGTCGCCCCTTCAAGAAGCGGCAGGCTGAGCGCGACGGCACGGCGCGCCCGCAACGGGAGCGGCGCGGCGTCCTTGCCGTCGGAGGCCGGCAGCAACCCGTTCGGCCGCAGAACGGCGGCGGCAGCACGGTTCTCGCGCGACAGGGCGATGTCGACAGCGGACCGGCCCTTGGCGTCTTTCACGCTCGCGTCGGCGCCGCCCTGCAACAGCGCGGCGATGACCTGCGGCTCGCCGGCGTAGCGGGTCGCCAGCAGCAGCGCCGTGTTCCCGGCGCGGTCCTTGGCGTCGACGGTGGCGCGGCGGCCCAGCAGGAGGGCCGTCGAGGGCCGGTAGCCGTTCATCGCGGCGTACATCAGCGCCGTGCGGCCGTGGTTGTCGGTCGCGTTCACGTCGGCTCCCGCCTCGATCAGCAGGCGGGCCGCCTCCGTCTTCCCGCGCCGGGCCGCGAAGTGCAGCGCCGTGCTGCCGTCGTAGTCCTTGGCGTTGACGTCGGGGCGGGTCCGCGCCAGCAGCAGCCGGACCACTTCGACGTGGCCGCTGTCCGCCGCGGTCATGAGCGGCGTGATGCTGTCGGATCGGTCGTCGGTCAGTTTCGCCCCCCGGTCGAGCAGCAACGCCACGACCTTCGCGTTGCCGCCCATCTCGGCGAACGACAGGGCGGTGCCGTAGTGGCTGGCGGCGTTGACGTCGGCCCCGGCGTCCAGCAATGCGGCGCAGACGTCCTGCTTGCCCAGCAACGCCGCCCACATCAAAGGCCGGATGCCGAGCCAGTTGGGCGCTTCGAGTTTGGCCCCCTTGGCGAGCACCGCTTTCACGTCGGCCGCGCCGCCGGTGCGGATGGCGATGAACAGGTCGGGACCCAATGGGTCGCCCGGAGGCGGGCCTTTCGGCGCCTGCTGTTGGGCGGGCGGCTGAGCGCCCGCAGGCGTCGCCGCCGGCTCTTGCCCGAAAGCGCGGGACCCGCCCATCATAAGGGTCACGGTGGCTGCAGCGGCGACGGTCAAAACTTTCGGCAGTACGTGCATCTTCGTTCGTCCCTTTCCGTCCCTCTGCGCGCCCTTCGCTCGTTCTACGCCCGGACTGAGTGCTTTCCGTGCGCCGGCATGCGCGCCGCTGGTCGGTTTAATGGCGTCATGTTACCGAGCGGACGTGTGCAAAGCGTGTGCAGAAACGTGAACAGTGCCGGAACGAGAAAATTCTTAGCGCCGAACCGGTACGGTGGGTCCCCGGGTCTTTCCCACTGCGTCGAGACGCGGACAACGGTGCACAGGGGTAAAATGGCAGCGGGTGATCGGATTTGCCGAGTCTACGGCGCCCCACCCGGCTTTCGCATGATGTCTATGATCCCCTTTGTGACCATCCACCGCATTCCCGATCTCGTGCGCGCCTTCGGGCCGGACGGGGAGATCGCCCTCGATGACGTCGGGGACGGGTCCTGGGTAGGCGCGGGGATCGAAGTGGGCGTCTCGGTTCTGGCGGGCCATGTCGCCCTCGCCCTGCGGAGCGCCGGGAACGTCAGCCGCCTCCAGTTCCGCTGGCGGGGCGATCTTCGCGGGATCACGCAGTATCTCGGCGACCACTGGGAGCGTTCCTACGGCGATCTGGAGTGGCGGGGCGAGGTCCCGGGCCGGACGATGCCCTGGTACTTCCTCGCCCACGACGGGACGCGCACGCACGGGTACGGCGTCCGCACCGGACCGGGCGGACTGTGTTTCTGGAACGCGGACGCGGAAGGGATCAGCCTGTGGGCCGACGTACGCAGTGGCGGCGTCCCGGTCCGGCTCGGGGACCGCACGCTCGCTGTGGCCGAGGTCGTGTGCCGGGAAGGCCGGAGCGGAGAGAACCCCTTCGGCGCGGCCCGGGAGTTCTGCCGGCAGATGTGCCTCGCGCCACGATTGCCGGACCGGCCGGTGTACGGGACCAACGACTGGAACTACGCCTACGGCAACAACAGCGCGGAGCTGATCGCCGACGTCAGCGGCCTCGTGTCGGAACTGTCCCCGAACGCGGAGAACCGCCCGTATTCGGTAATCGACGAAGGGTGGGCCGAGGGCCCCTTCAACGGCAAGTTCGGCCACGGGCCGTGGGTCGGGAATCCCCGCTTCGGCGACATGGCGGCCTTCGCCGCGCGCCTCACGGGGCTGGGGATGCGCCCCGGGATCTGGTTCCGCCCCCTCACCCCCTTGCCGGATTCACCGGATTCCTGGAGGCTGAGCCGGGACAGGGCCTACCTCGACCCGACGATCCCCGAGGTACGCGAGCACGTGGCCTCGCACATCCGCCGCCTGGTCGGCTGGGGCTACGAGATGATCAAGCACGACTTCACGACCTGGGACCTGCTCGGCCGGTGGGGCTCCGAAATGGGGCCGTCGCCGACTAAAGACGGCTGGACTCTGCACGACGACACGCGGACGAACGCCGAGGTGCTGACCGACCTGTACCGAACGATCCGCGAAGCCGCGGGCGATGCGCGCCTGATCGGGTGCAACACCGTGAGCCACCTGGCAACGGGCTTTCACGAGGTCCAGCGGACCGGCGACGACACGAGCGGCCGGAGCTGGAACCGTAACCGCCGCATGGGCGTGAACACGCTCGCCTTCCGCGCCACGCAGCACCACGCGTTCTATGCGGTCGATCCGGACATCGTCGCCATAACGAACGCGGTGCCATGGGGGCTCGTGGAGCAGTGGCTCCGCCTGGTATCGGAAAGCGGGACCGCGCTTTTCGTCGCGGTCGAGCCGGGCGTGATCGAGCCCAAACACCGGGCGGCGCTGCGCAAGGCCCTGGAGATCGCCGCCACTCCCCAGCCTCTGGGCGAGCCGTTGGACTGGATGACGACCGACTGCCCCCGTCGCTGGAAGCTGCGGGGGAAGACCGTCGAGTTCGCCTGGATGGGCGAGATGGGCGCCTGGCCCTTCGGCGACTAATGTTTCGGGCTTGGCACCCGCTGGGGTCATTTGCCCGGCTTGAAATCGACGACGAACGCGTCCTCCAGCACGCCGAGCCGTCCCAACAGTTCGCCGAACCGCTTGTGCTCGGGGTGCGGCAGGTACGCGTCCCGGGCTTTGGCGTCTTCGAAGGTGAGCAGGTAGACGTGCGTGAAGCCGAGGTTCTTTTTCTCCGGGCTGTCGTTGACCCCGTGCTCGAAGGCGAGGATCCCCGGTATCTTCCCCTTCAGCGCCCGGAACGCGTCGGTGACCTGCCGGATCTGGTCCTCCGTGGCGCCCGCTTTGTACTTGAACACCACCACGTGCCGGACCGGCTCCTTCTTTTCGGCCGCGAAGCTCGTGACCAGGAGGGCGGCGGGGGCGGTCAGCGCGAGCAGCGCGGCTATCATCGTTCTTTTCATCGGTTTGTCCTTTTCCTTGATGCGCGAGGCGAGGCGACCACGCACTTCGGCGTTCTCGAACGTCGCCCTGTAAGACAATTCGCTGGCGGCGCGGGGAAAGCCTTCCGGCCCGGCGCAGGGAGGATTTCTCATTCCGGAAATGTCACTGTACCGTCATGAAGTTCGACCTGTCGTGCGTGTTGCCTCTGTTGGTCTGCCTAGCGGCGCTGCCCCTGGTAAGTTGCCGGGCGGAATCCGGTGGGGCGCGGAGTCCGGCGGCGCCCGCCGGAGGCGGACCGGGCCTCGTGGAGGCGGGGGCACCTTTTGGCAGACTGCGCCTCGTGGACGAGATCGACTGCGGCATTCCGGCCGGAGCGCGCCCATTTTCGGAAGTCCCGGAAGGCGTGAGCCGGGTCGAGACCATCCTGGGCAGGGCCTGCCGGGTCCTGCCGAACACCGGCGCCGCCAAGTACTTCGCCTACCGCATCGGGCAGAACAAAGGGCTGAAGGCGGGCGCGGCGTATGTGCTGTCCGTGGAGTTCCCCGAAGACAGAGCGCGCTCGATGTTCATCGTCAACCGCGGCGCGGAGATGGTCCGCGGCGTCCGCACGGGGAGCGCGCTGGGCGACGTCCTGCACACCTACACGAACAACAACGTCGAGTCGCTGAAGATCCCCCTTTCGGGCAAATACCGGACTTGGAAAGCCCTGTTCTTCCTGCACGACCACCTTCCCGAACTCCTGCTGGCGAGGGACAACGCGGCGCGTCCCGGGAAGCCGGAAGACGGTTTCTGGGTCATCGTGACGCAGTCGAAGGCCGAGAACGATCCCATGTCGGCCGGGGCCGCGGTTTCGCGGATCCGCCTCTTCGAGGTCCCCGATCCGGCCAAATACGCGGTGTCGCTCCGCATGCCCCCGGCGGGGCTGCCCCGGCGGCATCTGTTCTGGCGCGAAGAGATGTCCGACGGCGTCATCATCGGGCGCACGCCGGAGGCGCGTGGGGTCGTCAACCAGACCGACTGGTTCGAGTACAAGGCCCGCCTGATGCAGTTCCTGGGCATGAACACCTTCTGCAAAGACCTGCTGGAGTTCGGACACAACCAGGGCTGGGACTCCGGGCCGAACGACGACTGGTTCAACCGGGCGCAGCACCCGCAGCTATGGGAGAACCTGCTGACCATGCTGGGCAGATACCGGTTCAGCGTCCTGCCCTACTACGAATACGCCGGGAGCGTCGGGCAGAAAGGGCTGGGCCCGCAGAAGCGCAGCCAGCCGCTCTCGGGCGAGCCGGCCTACACGCACATCACCTGGAGCGAAAAGTACAACGCGGACGTCACGGACCCCGAGACGCTCGAAGACGCCAAGCGGGTCCTCGATGCCACCATCGTGCGGTACAAGGATAAAGTGCCGTTCGTCGGCGCCTGGTTCCGGCCGCGACCCAGCCACCTGCCGATGAGCTTCTCGGACGCGACGCTGGCCCGGTTCGCCAGGGACGCGAACCAGGAGCAGGCCGTGACGCGGGCACAGCTAAAGGCGGATAAAGCCCTTCTGGGCCGGTACTACCGCTGGTGGTTCAACAAGCGGCGCGGTTTCCTGAGCGCGCTGCGCGACCACCTCCGGGCCCGCGGCATCACGGACGCCGTCGTCCTGCTGACGCCGGACGCCAGCGAGCCGGGCCGGTCCCTGGAGGGGCCGCAGACGGTCGTAACGGACGACGCGGACGCCTGGACGAAGATCCTGCAGGACCCGGCGCACAAGAACCTTCGGGCGCTCCGTTTCGACGCGGTCGTGCGGGGCGATTCCCATTTCGCGGCGCTCACCCGGCCGCGCGGGACCTGGGACAAGTGGGAGTGGCAGCATTCCGACCCGGAGGCCGACCCCGCCGGCTACAAAGACACCGACGGGGCGCTGCTGACTTACTCCTTTAATCGGGCCTACACGACGGCCTCACCCCGGGCCTTCGACGCCTTCCGTACCCGGTCCGGGCTTGCGGCGATCCACCACTACCCGCTGAACGAAGACAGCATGGACAAGTCGCTGGGCTACCTCGCGTCCGACATGGAGTACGCGGGGCCGTATTGTCTGCTGGGCGAGGCGCAGGCCGTGGCGTACGGCGACCCGCGCTACCTCGGCTACCTTGCCGCCAGCAGTTTTAACCGCGGCTTCCCGGAGTACGTGCGCGCCTTCAACGCCGCGTTCCTGTCGCTGCCGGCACTCCCGAGTGAAATGCTGACCGGGGCCTCTTCCGACCCGAAGGTCGTGGTCCGCACGATCAAGACCCCGAAACACGGGACGTACCTCGCGGTCGTCAACGTCGGTCTGACGGATAGGCGGGTTTCGGTAACGCTTCCCGCTAAAGGCAAGGTGGCGGACGCGGCGACGGGCAAGGCTCTGGAGGCGGCCGGCGGGAAAGTCCGGCTGTCGCTCCACCCCTGCGAGCTGCGATCCCTGCACATCCGTTGATCCGGCGGCGGTGATCGAAGGAGCCATGTCGATGGACCTGGAACTGGCGGGGCAGGTGGCGGTCGTGGTGGGAGGCGCCCGCGGGCTGGGGCTTGCGATCGCCGCCGC
>CADCTO010000330.1 GCA_902805585.1 uncultured Armatimonadota bacterium
CTACGGGTTCAGCAGCGACCTGTTACCCGACGCACCGTCGGCGCGCCATGTGCGAATCAACGTGCACCGGGCAGTCCTTCACAACAACCCCAACAACTGGTACCCGCCGATCCTCTACGAGGTAAAAGTCTACGGCGCGAGGGCCGGACAGACAGCGCAGGGCGTGACGGACAACGCGCGCACCGCCGCCGTGCCGGGGCCGGGTGCACGTACGCCGCAAGCGCCAAAGCCACAGGCGTCGGAAACGAAGTCTGCGGAACCGGCGGCGGCGGCAGTCCCGGCGGATTTCAGCGGCCACCCGATGGTCTATCGCCTCGCCGACGGCCACGGGGGATGGCCCGCCGATAAGCGCCGCCGCGTCGTGGAAGCCATGGACGCAGCGATCGGGCTGTACAACCGGCTGGGGGTTTTCCCCAAGAACGTCACCGCCGCCTACAGCCCGGACACGCCCACCGCGGACGGCAACTATAACGGCAACATCCGGTTCGGCGGGCAGATCAACCGCCGCGTCGCGCTCCACGAACTCGGTCACGTTCTGGGCATCGGCACCCACCCCCGGTGGCGGTCCCTGATCCGGGACCGCAAGTGGACGGGCCGGCACGCCCTCGCGCAGGTGCGCGCCTTCGCCGGCCCCGAGGCGGTGCTCAACGTCGACGGGATGCACTTCTGGCCGTACGGATTGAACTACGACCGGGAATCCAGCCCGGAGAACGACCGTCGCCACGTGCTGATGGTCGCCGCGTTCCGCCGTGATCTGGGGATCGTCGCCGGCGAGCCGATCCGCGGCATGGTCGGGGTCGGCACCTGGGCCACTCAGGCCGAGTTCAAGGACATCAAAGTCACCCGGGGAGGCCGGACGCTCCTTTCCA
Source organism: uncultured Armatimonadota bacterium (assembly GCA_902805585.1). Lineage (GTDB taxonomy): Bacteria > Armatimonadota > Armatimonadia > Armatimonadales > Armatimonadaceae > CADCTO01. Next base: position 870 of record CADCTO010000330.1, read on the forward strand.
GCGACTTCTCCAGGGGGACACGTGGCTGGAAAACGTTGCGGGGGAAATGGGAAGTGGTGGGCGGCGTGCTCCGCCAGACCAGTGAAGAAGAAAACGTCCGCGCGCTGGTGGTGGGCGACACGTTCGAGGGCGACCACACCCTGACGCTCAAAGCGCGCAAACTGGGCGGCAGGGAAGGGTTCCTCGTCATCTTCGGGTCGCCCGGCGATGAGACAAAGAGCTGGTGGAACCTCGGCGGTTGGGGGAACACGCGGCACGCACTGGAGGTGCCCGACGGCGCCTCCACGCCCGTGGCGGGCAGCATCGAGCCGGGGCGCTGGTACGACATCCGCGTCGAGGTGCGGGGGGCGACCGTCAAAGCGTACCTCGACGGCAAACTCGTCCAGCAGGCGAGACGCTGACGGAAGCGAGCGCCTACCGAGTCAGCCGACTTGAAACTTCTCGTGAAGGTTCGCCGCCACCGGCATCCCAGGCAACGCGAGACTGCGGCTCGGAGACCACCTTCCCGAGCCGCCCGAGACGCCGAAGCGGGTCTACCAGAGTTAAGCGCGGCGGCCGTGGCGCGGTGCCGCAGGTGCGCCCTGGCCAGGCCGGCGCAGCCCGCTGCCGCTGCGCCGGCCCGCTGCCGGTATTCGCGCCGCCCCTCCTCGGAGCCGATCCGCTCCCGCGCGCCCTAGCGACCGCCGGCCTTGCGGACGAGCCGCTTGATGCCGCCGCCCACGTTGCGGGCGCCGGTTTTGAGAGCGCCGCCGGTTTTGCGCGCGGCGGTTTTCACCTTCGGGGGCACGTTCCTGGACAGGTCCGGCCCGCCGCCGCCCGCCTTGCGTGTCAGACGCGTCACGCCGCCTCCCGCGTTGCGTGCGCCGGTCCGCGTCGCGTCGCCGGTTTTGCGCGCGCCGGTCTTCACTTTGGGCGGCAGCTGCTCGC
>CADCTO010000331.1 GCA_902805585.1 uncultured Armatimonadota bacterium
ATCACAGGGGGGCAGAGGGCCGTCGCGAAAGACAGGCCGGGTTGATGGTGATGACTAGTATACACCTTAATACCTGGTATTCTCTCGGAGACCCGGAAATAGTCGACCGTTTTCTGATGCGTGGCCGGGTCGTGGTGGCGATATTGAGTTCGAGCCCGGCAGGTAAGGGTGAGTGGCGTGGCGAACACTGGCCGCGTCCGCGGCGCGACGGCGGCCGCGGTTCGGAACAGGAGCAAGCGACGATGGCGACGGCGAACGGGCTACCCACGAGGACGCTGGGGCGGACGGGGCTGGCGGTGACGCAGCTCGGGTACGGCGCGATGGAGGTGCGGGGCACGCGCATCTGGGGCGGGCGCCCGGTCACGGACGATGAGGCCGACCGCATCCTGAACGCCGTGCTGGATTCGGGCATCACGTTCATCGATACCGCCAACGACTACGGGCGCAGCGAGGAGTACATCGGGCGCTTCCTGTCGGGCCGCCGCTCGGAGTTCGTCCTCGCGACCAAGTGCGGCTGCACGGTCGTGCGCCGCGACGAGAACACCGACGACACGCCGCACGTCTGGACGCGCGAAAACCTGTTCCGCGGCCTGCACGAGTCGCTGGAGCGTCTGCGGACCGATTATGTGGACGTGATGCAGCTCCACAATCCCAGTGTGGAACAGTGCGAACAGGGCGATCTGGTCACGGCGCTTCAGGAGATGAAGCAGCAGGGCAAGGTCCGCTGGATCGGCTGCTCGTCCACGGACCCGCACCTGTCTACCTATATCGGCTGGGGCGTGTTCGACGTGTTCCAGATCCCCTACTCCGCCCTGGAGCGGCAGCACGAGGCGACGATCCAGGCGGCGGCGGACGCCGGGGCGGGCGTGATCGTGCGCGGCGGCGTGGCGCGCGGCGAGCCCGGTGTCGGGCTGGGCAACCAGGACCGCTGGGCGAAATGGGACGCGGCGAAGCTGGACGAACTGCTGGGCGAAGGCGAAACGCGGACGACGTTCCTGCTGCGCTTCACCAACAGCCACCCGGGCATGCACACCAACATCGTCGGCACCAGGAGCCCGGAGCACCTGCGCGAGAACGTCGAAGCGGCGAAGCGCGGCCCGCTGCCCGCCGACGTGTACGCGGAGGCGAAGCGCCGCCTGGACGCGGCAGGGAACTGACCGCCGCCGCCTGACCTCCCCCGGCAGGAGGTCAGGCAGCCATCCCCTCGGCGGCGGCGAACCGCTTTTCGTTCGCCTCCATCTCCTCCAGCACCCGTTCGGGCGCGACATCCTGTGCCAGTTCGGACAGTTCCGGGTCGCGAGACTCTTCGATTCCCATCTTCTCGGCCATGGCGGCGACGAGCGTGATCAGGCGGGTGATCTCGTGCTCGGCGAGGAGACTGACCTGGAGGTCCAGGTCGGCCCGCTTGTCGGCCAGGGCGGCCATGCGGTTCTGGCTGATGAGCACGAAGGTGGAAAGGAAGATCGCCTCCACCGACGCCGCCATGGCAAGGACGACGAAGGACGGGTCGAAGCGGGGCAGGGGCGTCCAGCCCAGGTTGATCACGATCCACAGGCCGAAGAGCGCCAGGTGCAGGTAGACGAAGCGCATGCTGCCCGTGAATCGGGTGATGCTGTCGGCGATCCGGTCCTGGGAACTTCGTTCCCGTTCTTCCTGCTCGCGCCGGGCGAGCAGCGCCTGGATATTACGCTCGACCACGCGGGCGAGCGGTGAGGGGTGTCCGTCGGTAAAGTGCCTTGCTCCGTGCTCCATTCCAACCTTTTCTCCGTCACCGACCATTCGGCCCCAGTTCCCTGGCGGCGCTTTCCCGGTGAACGGCTGTTAACTTTCCTCGTTTTCCCCCCTGTCCGGCGAAGCGAAACCGCGTCCCCGCGATAGCCGCCGTGCAAGAAAATCCGTGACCGCCGAAACATTCCCGAAACACCCGGCGGTTATACTCCGACCATTCGTTCCGGCCGCCTGCGACGCCGCAGGCGGCCGCTCGACCTGCGGCAGCACGACGCGGCTGCTCCATCCGGCGATGTCGCCCCCATCCGACTCCGGCTCTTTGCGGGAAGCGACATCACCATGCACGAATCGATCGAGTTCAGCCTTCCGGCCACGCCCGTCACGAGCGAGACGCGGCTCCAGCGCCTCGTCCGGACCGGCGCGGCGACGCCCCGCTTTTTGCAGGGCGTGTACCCGTTCGTCGGGCGCGGCGTCTTCGACCTCGGCCCGCTGAACGACGCCCTTTCCTACCGGGTCCCGCCGGGCAGAACGGCGGAGGTGGTCTACTTCCGCGCAGGCAACCTGTCCGACGACCTCCTCTACCTGACTCTGTCCGCGGACGGTAAACCGGTCCGATACTTCCCGGTCGGCCCCAAAGCCGACTTCCACGTCCCGCTCGTCATCGTCGAGTCCCACCCGGCTGGCACGCGCATCGAGGTCGGGCTGGCCGCCCCACGGGGCCTTTCGGGCACGGTGGTCGTGGACGTGGGCATCGTCGAGGTCGCCGGCTGAGATGACAACGACCGAGACCGAGACCGCCACGCACTGCCCGTACTGCGCGCTCCAGTGCGGCATGAACCTCGTGCCCCGAAACGGCCTGCTGACGGTCGCGCCGCGCCCGGACTTCCCCACCAACAAGGGCGGGCTGTGCCAGAAGGGCTGGACGGCGGCCGACCTGCTCGCGCACCCGGAGCGGCTGCGCACGCCGCTGGTGCGGGACCGCAAGTGCGGCGACCTGCGCCCCGCGACCTGGGACGAGGCGCTGGACCGCATCGCCGACGAGTTCACGCGGGTCCAGGAGCGCTATGGGCGCGACGCCGTCGGCGTCTTCGGCGGCGGGGGGCTGACCAACGAGAAGGCGTACCTGCTGGGCAAGTTCGCCCGGGTCGGGCTGCGGACCGCGAACATCGACTACAACGGACGCTTCTGCATGGCCTCGGCGGCGGCGGCCGGCATCAAGGCGTTCGGCCTGGACCGGGGCCTGCCGTTCCCGCTCGAAGACATCCCGGGCGCCGAGGCGATCCTGCTGGTCGGCGGCAACCCCGGCGAGACCATGCCGCCCGTGATGCAGTATTTCGACGAACAGCGGCGGCGCGGCGGCAGCCTGATCGTCGCCGACCCCCGGAAGACCCCGACGGCGCAGGCCGCGGCTCTGCACCTGCAGTTGACGCCCGGCACGGACGCGGCGCTCGCCCACGGCCTGCTGCACATCGCCCTCCGCGACGGTCTGGTCGATCACGACTTCATCGCGGCGCGCACGACCGGCTTCGAAACGCTCCGGCGGGTGGTGGCGTCGTACTGGCCCGACCGCGTCGAGCGGATGACTGGCGTGCCGGTCGCGCAGCTCCAGGAGGCGGCCCGTCGGCTGGGCGAGGCCCGCACCGCGATGATCCTTTCCGCCCGCGGCCCCGAGCAGCAGAGCCGGGGCGTGGACAACACGCTCGCGTTCATTAACCTCGCTCTGGCGCTCGGCAAGGCGGGGCGTCCCCACTGCGGCTGGGGGACCATCACCGGCCAGGGCAACGGGCAGGGCGGGCGCGAGCACGGGCAGAAGGCGGACCAACTGCCCGGCTACCGCAAGATCGACAACCCCGAGCACCGTGCCCACGTCGCCGCCGTCTGGGGCGTTCCGGAAGCCGAGATCCCCGGCCCCGGCCGCTCGGCGTACGAGCTATTGGACGCGATGGGCACCGACGACGGCGTGCGTGCCCTGCTGGTGATGGGCTCCAACGTCGTCGTGTCCGCGCCCCGGGCGGGTCACGTGGAGGAGCGCCTGCGGGCGCTCGATTTCCTCGTCGTGGCCGACCTGTTCGTGTCCGAGACGGCCGCCCTCGCGGACGTCGTCCTGCCGTCGGCCCAGTGGGCCGAGGAGGAGGGCACGATGACCAACCTGGAAGGACGCGTCCTCCTGCGCCGCCGCGCCGCTCCCCCGCCCGAGGGGGTGCGCACCGACGCCGAGATATTGAATGCACTTGCCGGCCGTCTGGGACGGGGACACCTATTCACCGACGACCCGCGCGCGATCTTCGACGAGTTGCGGCGGGCCAGCGCGGGCGGCGCGGCCGACTACAGCGGAATCACCTACGAGCGGATCGCCCGAGAAGACGGCGTCTTCTGGCCCTGTCCGGGCGACGGCCATCCGGGCACCCCGCGCCTGTTCCTGGAACGGTTCGCCACCGAGGATGGCCGGGCCCGCTTCCACGCCGTCGCCTACCGCCCGGCTCACGAAGAACCCGACGACGAGTTTCCGCTGTATCTCACGACCGGCCGGGTGATGGCGCAGTACCAGTCCGGCACGCAGACCCGCCGGGTCGCTGCGCTCCGGGACGCGGCCCCCAGGGGCTTCGTCGAGATCCACCCCACGACCGCGCAGGCCTTCGGCATCGCCGACGGGGAGACGGTATGCGTGGCGACGCGGCGGGGCGACGCAACGGTGTCGGCGCGGCTCACGCCGACTATCCGGCCGGACACGCTGTTCATGCCGTTCCACTGGGCGGGCAGAGCGCGGGCGAACCTGCTCACCAACCCGGCGCTGGACCCGGCCTCGCGGATGCCCGAATTCAAGGTCTGCGCGGCCCGCCTCGGTAGACGTTCTGAGTCGTAGTCCGGCTTCCGATCCGTCGGCGACGCAGGGACGCGTCTTCCCCTCAGGTTACAGCACGTTTTCAAGCCTTACACGGGGAGGAGAAACCCTATGAAGATCGGTGACCTGAAAAAGAGCGGCCACGCGCCGTCCCTGCTGGCCGCGTTCCTGCACTTCGACATCTCGTTCATGGTCTGGGTGATCCTGGGCGCGCTCATGCCCTTCATCACGACCGACGTCGCCCTCACGGGGGCGAACCTGCACGTTTCGCCGACCCCTGCCGTGCAGAAGGCCGGGCAGTACACCCTGCTCGTCAAAGGGCCGGACGCGGCGAAGGGTCAGCCCCGCAACGTCTATAACCTTCTCATCAAGCCCGGCGACGCCGCCTCGGCCACGCGCGCCAGCGTCGCGCCCGTCGAGACGCACGTCCTGGACAACGCCGACCCGTCCACCGTCGCCGCGCTCAATGCGCGATCCCGGTTCATCCGGGTAGCGCTCGCACCGGGGGCGAAGGGCAGCCCGAACGAGAACGTGATCGCGCTCCGGCCGATGGCGACGCTTCAGGCCGAGGGTAAGACGTTCCAGCCAGTCGCCAACGGCTATCCCGCGGGGACCAAGCTCACGCTGATCGGCATCCCGCTCCTGGCCGCGGCGTTCTGGCGCATCCTGCTCGGCGTGCTGGCCGACCGGTTCGGTTCCAAGCGCGTCGGCGTCGCCTCGATGGCGCTGACGCTTCTGCCGCTCGCCATCGGTTACCTCTCGGCGAACTCCTACAACACGCTGGTGCTCATGGGCTTTTTCCTTGGGCTGGCGGGCGCATCGTTCGCGGTCTCGCTGCCGCTCGCGTCGCGCTGGTACCCGCCGCACCTCCAGGGGCTGGCGATGGGCATCGCGGGCGCCGGCAACTCCGGCACGGTCATCGCGACGCTGTTCGCCCCGATGCTCGCGCGGGTCTACGGCTGGCACAACGTCTTCGGCCTGCTGATGATCCCCGTCGCGCTGACCCTGCTCACCTTCGCGGTCCTCGCCAGGGACCCACCGACGCAGGCACGGCCGGCGCGTGCGGCGGACTACGCGGCCGTGCTGACCAAGGCAGACGCCTGGTGGTTCTGCGTCCTCTACTTCGTCACGTTCGGCGGCTTCGTCGGCCTGTCCAGCTTCTTCAACACCTTCTTCGTGGACCAGTACGACGCGCCCAAGGCGGCGGTCGGCCTGTGGACCTGGCCGTTCATCATCGCCGGCTCGTTCCTGCGGCCCGTCGGCGGCGCGCTCGCCGACCGGATGGGCGGCATCCGCATGCTGACGCTGCTCTACGCGACCGTGATCGCGACGGCCGTCGGCGTCGGCCTGCTCATCACCCACTTCGCCCTGTCATGCGTGCTGCTGTTCGTGCTCATGGGGTGCCTGGGCATGGGCAACGGGTCGGTCTTCCAGCTCGTGCCGCAGCGCTTCAAAACGGAGATCGGCGTGATGACCGGGCTGGTCGGCGCGGCGGGCGGCGTCGGCGGCTACTACCTGAACTTCGCGCTCGGACACCTCAGGGACGCGACGGGCACGTACGCCTCCGGCTTCTTCGCCTTCGCGGGGATCTCCCTCGTCGCCCTGACCGTGCTGCGGGCCGTGGCCCCGGCCTGGACGCGGTCGTGGCTGGGCGCCGGCGGCGTCGCGCAGCCGGCCCCGGAGCGGCCTGCCGAGGGATTCCGCGGGCGTGTCCCGGCCGCCGCGGGCGCCGAGGCGGAGGCGGCCTGAACACCGCGCCGGCCCGGATTTCGTCCGAGAACTGCGTGGAAACACCGCGGAAACATTCATGCGGCACACTAAGAACATCCCGTTCCATCACGGACGTGAAGGCGGCGGCGCTGCCGTCTTCACAAGCGCCCGGCTCCGCCGCGGAGCCGGGCGTCTCTTCCCGCACGCGGTCCGGTTCCGGCGACGCCGCCCGACTTGGTCAGCAGTAACCATCCGTTCCCTCCGGGGAACTTCGAGCGGCGCCGGCCCGCGCGTCGGGGCGGCAGTAAGGAACCCTCATGCACGCCGAGCCATCGTTCCTCCAGGGCGTCTTCCCCTTCCGGGGGAGCGGCCTCGACCGGTCGTCCCCGCTCGGGGACGGCGGGCTGACGTTCACCGTACCGGAGGGCCGGTACGCGCAGCCCACCTATTTCCGCGCGGGCAACTCCGCCGACGCCCTGGTCAGCCTGGTGCTGCTGCGCGACGGCGTCCCCATGCGCTACTTCCCGGTCGGCGCCAGAGACGCCTGCCACGTCACGCTGGCCGTGGTCGAGGACGTGCTCCCGGGAACGCGGCTGGACGTGCACCTGGCGGCGCCGGAAGGCGTGTCCGGGACTGTGGTCGTCGACATGGGTCTGGTCCTGACCAACCACGAGTATTAAGCAGGAGGAACCCGATAATGCCCAAGCAGAGGTTA
>CADCTO010000332.1 GCA_902805585.1 uncultured Armatimonadota bacterium
CGCCAGAGACTCCGCCTTTTCCGCGGCGGCGGCCTTCGCGGCGCACCCGGCGCGGAACGCCTCGGCAAGCGGCGGAGCCGCCCACACCATCGCCCCCGCGACGCTTGCCCCCGCGACCGACAGCGCGGCGAGGCGGCGCAGGGCGCGCCTGCGCAATGGGCTATTTCGCGGCATCATAGAAGCGAGGCATGGCGGAGCCATCCGGTAAAGAGCGCCGGCACGGTTCGGAGGCCAGCGCTCACCGGAAACGATTTCCGGTGGTCCGACCTGCAAGGACCTTTTTGCAATGTAGTGTCCCTCCTTCAGAGGGTCCGCTCGTGTGGAGGTTTCGGGATTCGTCCGATCCGCTGCGCTGGTGATTCCGGCTCGGTTCCCGCGCGTCACGAGAAACCGTGTTCTCACCGGCTGCTCTCGGTCGGAGCGGATTCCGATGCGGCGGCTGCCTTCTTGGCGCGGGCGACGAACAGGTCGGGGAACTGGGAACGACCCCCCCAGCTTACGCGCGTGACGCGGTTGGCCGGGATCGTCACGACGTACGCTTCTTCGCGGCTCCCCTCGCCGTTCGTGGTCAGATAGTCCGCGTGGTTAGACCAGTGGTGGTCGTCCCACTCCCGGTCCGGGCGCATCGTGCGCGTGTTGATGCGCTTCTGGTCGCTCCCGTCCCAGTTGCGGATCACCAGTTCCCGATGGCCGCCCGTGTTGTTCAAAAGGCGCGCGCCGTCCGGGGAGACGTTCGGGGAGCAGCCGCGGGCGAACTTGCGGTGCGTTCCGGCTGTTAGATCCACCGCGTACAGGTCGTTGTCGACACGCGCGGCGAGGCGCTTCCCGTCGGCGGAGAAACAGGGCTCGCCGGTGTAGTCGTCGGGCAGGCCCAGCTTCCGGGTCGCGCCGCTCCCGACGTTCACGGACCACAGACCGTCTCCGCGCTTGCCGTAGACGATCTCGCGGCCGCTGGGGTGGAACTCGATGGGGCAGCCGTCCTCCTCCTTGGCGGCCCGTCGGACCAGCTCCCGGCGCCCCGTCCCGTCGGCGTTCATCACCGAAACGGTGTCGTCGTGCCACACGGCGATCTGCTTCCCGTCGCGGCTCCAGCGGGCGTACTCGCCCTCTCCCAGGTCGGTCGTCTTCCACTCGCCGAGGACGACCTTCAGGATGCGCCCCCGCCGCCCGTAGACGATGGCCCCGTCGATCTCGGAGGCCAGGTCCGCGAGCCCCTGCCGTTCCCGCTCCGACGGTTCGTTGCCGCCCCTGTCGTCCCCGCCACGCTGGGCGACGGCCGCTCCAGAGAGCGCCGCCAGAGCCGCGCCCGCCGCAAGCGCGATCAGGACGCGGGCTCGGGGACGCCGGCGTCCGCCGCCGTGATTCTGCCTGTCTGCCATAGGAAATCCTGCCTTTCGCTTCGCGATCGACCGGCTCAAGGGTTCGGCACCGCGTGATACAGGTCCAGGTCGAACTCGTCGCTCTCGGACACGAGCCGCTCGCTCTCCAGCGGCGGGAAGTCCGAGAACTTGACGAGGTGGAGTCGGTAGCTGCCGCCGATCCGGCGCGTCTCGGCGAGCGGCTTGCCGTCCAGGATCGCCCACTCCGCCACGGCGATGGTTTTGGGCGCGTAGACGCCGCGGTGGACACGTTCGACCGTGTACTCGTTGAGGACGAGCGCGCGGCGGTACGGGGCGATCGCGGCGAGTTTGGGCGCGGCGGTCTTTTTCGCCAGGACGCCCTGCACTACGAGCATGTCGGGCTCCTTCCGGCCTTTGAGGCGCGCCGCGTAAGCCGTGAAACGCCGCCCTGCCTCGACGGCCGTGGTGAAGCGGCTGGACACGGCGATGCCTTCCAGCCTCCCGGCCCAGGTGGCGCGGTCCGGCCGTGCCTCGCCGCCGAAGACGAGACGCTGCGGCGTCCAGACGGCCAGGCTGCCTTTGAGCGCGCCCGTGCCGGCGACCGGCGCGCCGTCCCGGTAGCAGTCCAGGCGCCCGGGACGGTAGGTGACCAGGACATGCTGCGGCTTGTCCGGCACAAGGCGGCAAAGGACGACCGCCGGCCCCGCGGCGGAGCCGGACGTTTTCAGCCGCAGGACGAGCCGGTCGCCGGTCTGCCCGAGGACGAAGTTGCCGTGGCCGGAATCCGGCGCGAAGGAGACGACACGCGCGGGTCCCCGGTTCCCGGCTTTCGAGGGGGTCACCAGAGCCTCGACGGTGAGCTGGCCGGTGCGGCGGCAGGCCGCGAGCAGGGCGGCGTCCGTCGCCGCGTCGGTGACGAACGCGCCGCCGGCCAGGTCCATGTCCCAGTTCGGGCCGAACGTCGCCCGCCCGCGCGGCTCCGCCCGGCAGGTCCTCCCTGCTTTACCGCCCGCGCCGGGGATCTGGTTCGTTTTCGAGCCGTCCTCCCAGAGGAAGACGAGGCCGTTCGGATCGCCGGGCCACGGCGAAGCGGCTGCGGGCTGCACGGGCGCCGCCGGGAGGGCCGACGCGGCGAGGAGCGCGCCGGCCAGAGCACGTCGCGTTCCCCAAGATCGCCGGTCGCTCCTGTGCCGGAGGAATGCAGGGCTGCTATTCATAACTCTTCCTTTGGTCCGCCCGGGAGCACGGCCGCCTGTGGACGCGCCGCCCGTCTGATCGTCACGCTTAGTTCAGACGGCGCGACGACGTTTCGGAAACATCCCGAACCCGTTTTTTCTTTTCGCGCGTTTCCGCCGCCGGTATCCGCCGTCTAAACGGTTGCCCGGCGGAAGCGGAACTCGGTCGCGCAGCCGCGGCACGTCTGGAACCTTTGCATGCATCCCGGTGAAGTGTTTGGCGCAGCCTCTGTAAACGACGAGAGCCTTCGCGGCGCGGCGCGCCACTGGCGCGCCGCGCCGGCCGCCGTCGCGGATGCCGACCTCGTGCGCCGGTGCGGGCGCGGTGATCAGGCCGCGCTGGAAGAACTGGCGCGCCGTTTCCAGGCGCCCCTGTTCCGTTTCCTGCTGCGACTGATGGGGTCGGCGGAGGATGCCGAAGAGGCCGCGCTCGAAGTGTTCGTGCGCGTGTGGCGTCACGCCGGAGGGTTCGGTCATCGGGCCAGCGTTTCGACGTGGCTGTACCGCATCGCCGCCAACCTCGCCCGCGACGCCCACGCCCGCCGCCTCGCCCGGCCGCAAACGGCCCCCCTCGACGATCGTGAACTGGCGCGCTGCGCGGCGGGCGACGCCGAAGCGGAGGCTCTGGCCCGTCTGGAAGGGGAGGAGCGTTCGCGGACGCTGCGGCGGGCGCTCGACGCACTCGGCGCCGACGACCGGCTGGTGCTGGTCCTCTACTACCTGGAGGGGCGCGACTACGGCGAAATGCAGGCTATCACCGGCTGGGTCTACCCCGTGCTCAAGACCCGGCTGGTCCGGGCGCGGCTGCGGCTGCGGGCTCGATGCAAGGAACTCGGTTTCGAGGGGATGTCATGAACTGCAGGAAGTTTCGCAGGGACCTGGCAGACTGGGCCACGGATCGGCTGGGGCCGGACCAGGGGGCCGACATGGCGGCCCACCGTGCGGCGTGTCCTGCCTGCGCGCGTGCCGAGCGGGAAGAGCGCGGCCTGTGCGCCGCCTGGCGGGGGCTGCCCGGTGTGCCGGCGCCCGACCTCCTGCCGCACCTGAGCGCCCGGCTCGGCGCCGACGCCGGGTTCCCGCGCCCCCGTCGGGCCGCACGCCTGGCTGTCGCCGGCGCGCTCTGCGCCCTGGCCGCCTTCGCCTGGTCACCGACGGGAGGGGCGGGCCGACACGAGGCTGAAACGGCGCGCCCGCCGGAAGATACGTCTTCCCTCGCCCGCCGCAGCGTGCCCGTGGCGGAGATGGTGGCCGAAGTCCGCTGGCGGGCGTCCGACGAATGGGAGGGGCGCCGCGAGCCGCCGGCCCACGACGAAGAGATGCGGTTCCTGCTCCTGTCCGAGGAAGGCCGGTAAGGTGGACCGGAGGACCTTCACCCTCGTCGCCATGGTGTCGGCGCTCCTCGGGCCGCTGGCCGCCGAGCGCGCCGTCGCGGACGGGGACTTCGGGGGCCTGCGCCGCCGCCTGCGCCTTTCCGAGGAGCAGCGGGAGCAGATCCAGCGGCTGTACCGGGACAGCGACCGCAGGAAAGACGACATCGAGGAGCGCCTGAAGAAGCTGTACTCCGAACTGGACCGGCTGTACGACCAGTTCGACTACGACCGGGGGCGCGTCCGGACCGTCACCAACGAGATCAGCGACGTGCGGCGCCGCTCGCTGACGCTGTACATGGACAACGAGGAAAAGCTGCGACGCATCCTCAAACGGGAGCAGTTCGAGCGCCTGCGCGACATCACACGGGTGCGGAGGGGCGAGCGGGAGAGCAAGGACCGGGATAAAGACCGGGATTAGGTGTGGCCCGGCAAATCCGTTGGTGCCCGTTCCCGGAGATGCGGACAAAAAATGTCACCGATGACACTGCTAAAACGTGCTGCACGGGGTACAATGTCACCGATGACAAAGACGTCACTCGATCTTCACCCACGCCATGGCAGCAGTCACCATCTACCAGATCGCCGAGCGGGTCGGCCTGTCGCCGAAGTCCGTCAGCCGCGTCCTGAGCGGTAAGGCCGGCCTGCATAAACCGGAGACGCGCGAGCGCGTGCTGCAGGTGGCGGCCGAACTCGGCTACCGGGCCAACAGTTCCGCGCGCGCCATGCGCCGGCAGCGGTTCGGCTGCGTCACCCTGCTGCTGAGCAGCGTCCGCCAGCGCAGCGTCCTGCCCGCGGCGCGCGAGGACGGCATCCAGGCCGCGCTCGCCGAGCACGACCTGCACCTGATGGTCGCCCCGCTGCCCGACGCCAAACTGACCGACCAGGGGTTCGTGCCGCGCATCCTGCGCGAGTACGGCTCGGACGGGCTGCTCGTCAACTACAACGCCCGCATCCCGCCGCGGATGGAGACCCTGCTGGCGGAGCACAACCTGCCGTCCGTCTGGATCAACGTCCGCCGCGAAAGCGACTGCGTCCACCCCGACGACTTCGACGCCGGCCGGCAGGCGGCGGAGCGCCTGCTCGCGCTCGGGCACCGGCGCATCGCGTTCGTGGACTACACGGAGCAGAACCACTACAGCAACCGTGACCGCGAGGAGGGCTGCCGGCGGGCGATGACGCCGTACGGGCGGGAACTCCGGGTGCTGCGCGCACCGGCGGGCGGGAACGCGGTCCTCCCCGAAGCCGCCGCCCGGGAATGGCTGCGGCACCCGGAACGGCCCACCGCCTTCGTCGCCTACAACGCGGCGCTGGCGCTCCCACTGCTGTACGCGGCCTGCGGCCTGGGCCTGGACGTGCCCCGGGACCTGTCGGTGATCACCTTCGACCAGTGGGTCGATTCCACGCTGGGGCGGCGCATCGACACCATCGTCCTGCCGGAATACGAGATCGGCAGGAAAGCGGTCGCGATGCTGGTCCAGAAGATCGAGCAGCCGCTCGCCGCACAGGAGGCGCTGGCGCTGCCCGCCACCCTCGAAGCCGGCGACACCTGCGGGCCGCCGCCGGGCTAGCTCGGCACGATTCCACGAGACGTGAACACGCGGGCACAAAGGAATTCCGTCATGCTTCGCAAGTCCTCGACCCTTACCGCCACCTTCGCCTTCGCCGCCGCGGGATGGACGCTGGCTGGAGCGCTGGCCGCCGCCCCGCCCGACTTAGGCGACGACGCCACCTATCGCACGTGGCGCGACAAACTCCTGCCGAGCGCCCAGGAGGACGCCTGGCGCCGCATCGCCTGGCGCCCGACCTTCTGGGACGCGGTGCGGGAGGCGCGGCAGCAGGACAGACCGGTCCTCGTCTGGCTGATCAACGGCCCCGGGCTGGGCCGCTGCTGACAGAACGGCGTGCTGACCAAACGGTTCGTTTGGTCCGATCCCGCGGTGCAGCAGAGACTCGCGGCCCGCTTCGTCCCCGCCGTCCACGACGAGGCACTCGGCAGCGCCTCCACCCCCGACGTGGCGATGCTGCGCCGCGTGAAAGCGCAGAGCGGGGCCCGCGGCGGCCCGACGGGGCAGGGCTGCTACGCTGTGACCCCTGCCGGCACACTCCTCGCCTCGGCGTCCTCAGCCACGGAGCCCGCAAAGATCGCCGACATGCTGGACGAGGCGTGGAGCCGCTGGCAGGAGCTTTCCCGGCAGGAACGGCGGGGCGCGGACGCCGCCCTGACGCCCATCGCCCTGCCGGACTACGCCGCCCAGCGCAAGTACCCCGCCGACGGCCTGGTGCTGCGCAGCTTCGCCCGCTTCCTGCCGCACCCGGGCGTCCCGGACCCGTGGCAGGAGTACCTCGACGCCGACTACGCCTGGTTCTGGAAGGACGAGGCGCGCGCCTTCGTGCCCGACGCGGCGCCGCTGGTCAGGGGTGCCCGCCGCGACGTGCCGGGTGAACTCGTCGAGCGGCTGGCGCGCTTCCACCTGCACGGGCCGTTCGCCAAAGACGAGGTGGCCGAAGCGTGGTTGACGAGCGAGGTCGCAGACGTCGCCAAAGACGGGCTGGTCACCCTTCGCCTGCGCGGGGCCACGAAGACCGTGCGCCGTGAGCGTGGTAACGACAAGGCCGGGGTGGGCAGCGTCGGGGTCGCCGCCAGCCTCGCGGGCCGCGCCTCGTGGGACCCGGCGCGGCAGAAGTTCGTCGCCTTCGAGCTGCTCGGAGTGGGCGAGCGACGTGGCGCGCCGCAGTTCTGGAACCTCGGCGAGAAGGGGAAAGGCCCGTGGCCCGTCGGATTCGCCCTGACACTCGCGCCCGACACGCCCGTCGTACGGCAGACGGCGCCGTTCTACTACTGGGGCTACCGCACGCCGGAACGACCGGGCTACTGATACACAAGGTACGGATGGGATCGACCATGACGCAACGACTACGCGGCGCGCTTCTGCTGGGGAGCGTACTCCTGGCGACCGGGCTGGGCCTCTTCGCCCCGCGTCTGTACGCCGCCGAGAATCTGGTCCCGGAAGGGACGTTCCAGACCAAAGACGCCAGTGGCAAGCCCG
>CADCTO010000333.1 GCA_902805585.1 uncultured Armatimonadota bacterium
CCGTCATGGCGAGGCCGGCGACCAACGTGCCGGCCGCCAGCAGCGGCGCCAGGATCTTGGGACCGTAGGCCTTGTGACCGAGAATCATGTCTGCTGTACCTCCTCCAGTTTTCGTGCGGGCGTGTTTCCGCACGCGCCAAGCTTAGGACATCCATGTTAGGAGAGCATTAAGCCGAGATTAAGCGGAGGTTAAATCTGCCGGTACACGCCCGCCGCCGCCGCCGCGTGGATTGAGCCAGCGGCTGCCCCGCGACCGCAACCCGGACGTCGCCGCGCGTGTCCATCCCTGCGGACGAAGACGGCCGGCGGGCCGCACGGAGGACGGGATCGTCGGCGACGAGGATGGCCGGCGTCCCGTCGGGAAGGACACGGATGAAGATGACGAAGCGATGCACGCGGGTGGCGGTGGCAACGCTGTGGCTGTGCCTGTCGTTCGCCGGGGCGGCGACGGCGGCGCGTGCCCTGGACCTGGACGCGGCGGGGAAGCAGGCGTACGGCACGCTGAAGGCGGCACGCTTCTTTGCCATCGGCGGCGTCGGCGAGGGCGGCGAGATCTCCGGCGGGGAGCGCGCGTACCGGGCGCTGCTGCGGCACAAGCAGGCCGTCCCGGCGTTCGAGGCCCTGCTGCGGGACAGGAACGCCCGCGTCGAGGGCAAACTCTACGCCCTGCTCGGCCTCCGCACCAAAGACCCGGCGGCGTTCGCCCGGCACCTCGCCCCCTTCCTGTCCGGCAAGGCGACGGCGAGCACCATGAGCGGGTGCCTGGCGTCGGACGAGCCGGTGGCCGCCGTGGCGAAGCGCATCCGGAAGGGCGAGTACCGGTGAGCGCACGGATGCCGGGGAAACAGCCGCCCTTCCGTGGCGCACGGTCCCTGTCAGCGGGCGGGGCTACGACGCGCTGAGCCGTGCCTGCCGGTGCCGTTCCAGCCGGGCGGCGAGCGCCGCCTTGCGTTCACGGATGGGCGGGTGGCTGCGCAGGCGCTGCCAGCCCCACCGGCGCGCCCGCTCCAGCACGCTATCCGCGTGCTCACAGGGGGCCGGTCCGAAAACGGCGTCCAGGTCGCCGTGGTCCAGGGCGTGCGCCTCCAGGATGTCGAAGGCTTCCAGGCAGCGGTCGCCGTCGTACTCGGCCCACAGGCACAGGTCCAGCGCGTACGCATCGGCCTCGGCCTCCCTTTCCGGCCCGAACAGCCGCTGCTCGGTGAGGCGGAGGAGGGAGGCGGCAAGGACGCTGCCGGGCGTACCGCGCAGGTGTCCCAGCCAGCCGGAAAAGATCTGCGTGTGCCCCAGGTCGTGGTGCGCGATCTCGTGGGCGAGCACGAAGGCGACCGGGGCGTCGCCGTCCGCACGCTGGAGCAGTTCGCGCGTGATGTAGACGTAGCGGCCGGGCACGGCGAAGGCGTTCATAGCGCCCGCCCACAGGATCTCGGTCCGGAACCGCTCTTCGTCGGCCCGCCCCTCCTGTAGCTGATCCTCGATCCGGTGCACGCGCTCGACCGCCCACGACTCGGTCTCGTACCCGTAGGCGTCCATCAGCTCGCTGTGCAGCCACTCCCCGATCGAGCGCTCGTCCCGGAGGACTTCCGGCTTCGCGTTCATGCCGCGTCTCCCTCGCACGGGCGCAAGGATTCCGCGCCCGCACATAGAGAGAGACCCGCGAGCCCGGGGAAAGTTGACGGCGGTCCGGACCCTTTGTGACTTTTGCGCTTTCTTGCGGCTATTCTTCCGGGCGTTACTCCTCGCCGGCAGCGGCTTCGAGCACCTCTTCGACCACGTCCTCGTCGCGGGCGTCGGGCGGGTCGGCGGCCAAGCCGAAGCGTTCGGCCACGTCGGGGGCGTAGCGGGGCAGGTCGCGGCGCAGGCGGAGGAGGGCCAGGTCCTTGGCCTTGGCCTCCAGCATCACGTCGAAGTCCAGGCCGCCGGCCGTGCGCATGAACGTGATGAACTCGAACGGGCTGATGAAGTCGGCGTGGCCGGTCCAGATCGGCGGCAGGACGGCCTTTTTGGGCTTGCCGGTCTTTCGGTCGCGCTGCTGGACCTCGCGGAAGTTGGCGTTCGGCGAGGAGTAGTGGATCTTGCAGCGCCGGCCCGCGGGCCACGAGGCGACGAACCGCTCCAGGGTCAGGCGGAGGTCGAGCGATTCCGGGTTGTTGCACCAGAAGTGCTGGTAGTCGAAGATGAGCGGCACCCCCGTGTCCGCGTGGATGTCCAGCACGTCGGCCGCGCTGTAGCGGATGTCGTCGTTCTCCAGCACGAGCCGGCGGCGGACGGGTTCCGGCAGGGTCTTGTAGGTCTCGACCCACCGCCGGCAGCCGCTCTTGTGGTCGTTGTACGTCCCGCCGACGTGGATGACCAGCACGGCCTCCGGCCCCAGTTCCATGGCGTCCAGGATCTCGGCGCCCGCCAGCAAATCGCGCACGCTCTTTTCCACCAGGACCGGGTCGGGGCTGTTCATCACCACGAACTGCGACGGGTGCATCGACAGGCGCAGGTCCTGCTCCCGCGCCGTCCGCCCCAGCGCGCGCAGCTCGTCCGCGCATTCGGCGATCTGGTTGTGGAACTGCGGCATGTCGGGGTGCGTGACGTAGGGCGCCAGGTCCGACGTCATGCGGTACATCGTGATGTCGGTCTTGCGCAGGTAATCGAAGATGTCGCGGAGGTAACCGAGGGAGACCGACAGGTGCGGGTCGGACTGCCAGCGGCGCGTGTCGTTGGACTTCAGCCCTTCCTGCCCGAGCACCTTGACGGCGAACCCGAAGCGGAGCGGCCGGATAGCCGGGGCCGCCGAAGCGTCGTCGGCGCGCGGGGTAGTTCCGTTGTTTGACATGACCTTTAGTTGGCGCGCGAGAGGCGCCGCCATGCCGTCTGTACCCACTTGCAACCCGCCGTTACCAGGGGTGCGCACGTTTGCTATGCGTGCTCAAGTGGTATCAATAGCACAACCAGGCCGCCGCCGATGCGCGGCGGCCTATTGACTGAGCGATTAGCAAGGAACAAGCAAATGAGCAGAACTCTCGTGCTCGCGACGCTGGCATGCGTCGCGCTGGCTGCGCCCGCGGCGGTAGAGGCGCAGGGGAACAGTGTAAACGTACGATCCGGGAACGGGGACATCCGCGTCACCGTGAACGGAGACCCGGTGGAATTCACGGGCGCGCGCCCCATGATGCGGGGAGGCCGCGTGATGGTGCCGGTTCGCGGCGTCTTCGAGCGGCTGGGCGGCACGGTGCAATGGATGCCCGAGGCGCGTGCCGTGACCGGCAGCGGCTCGGGGGGCGCCAACCCGTTCCGCATGGAAGTGGACAGCCGCCGGGCGTTCGCGAACAACAAAGATACCCGCCTGGACGCGGCCCCGCGAATGGTGGATGGGTCCGTCTACGTCCCGCTGCGCTTCGTGTCCGAGGCGCTGGGCGGCCGGGTGACGTGGGACAACGCGTCCCGCACGGTCGCCATCGTGCCGCCGGCAAGTCCCGCGCGGGTCGCCAGCGCCGCACCCGGAGATGACACCGCCGCCGCGGGCACGACGTCCGCCGACCCCGGCGCACCGGCCGCGGCGAGCCCGCCCGGACCGTCGGGGGCGCAGGCGCAGCCCGCCCAGGCGCAGCCGGCGCAACCGGCCCAGCCGGAACAGGCGCAGCCCGCCCAGGTCGAACGCCAGCCGGCCCCCGTGGAGGAGACGCGGCAGGAAGACAGCTCGGCGCTCCGTTATCTGCCCTGGGTCCTGGCCGCGCTCGCCATCGCGGCCGTGCTCGGCTACCTGGCGTTGGCGTCCCGGAACCGCGGACAGGTGATCGCGGCGGCCACCAAGGGCGGCGAGACCGGCACGCGGGTGGACGACCAGAACAAGCGAAGCTAGAAGGAGCGTTTTCCATGGACAGCAGCAATACCACGACCACGGCGGGCGGCGCCACCACGCAGCAGCGGGCCCAGGCGCAGAACGCGTTCCGCGAGGGGCGCAGCACCGGCAGACAACTGATGGGCCTGCCCGTCATCTCGCTTTCGGGCGGGGAGAACAAGGGCCACGTGCATGACGTGATCTACAGCCCGCTCCAGGGCAAGTTGGTGGGCTTCACCGTCCAGCAGGGCGGGGGACTGCTCAGCCACGGCGACACGTTCCTGCTCTCGACCGACCGCGTCCACGCGATCGGCCAGGACGCGGTCACCATTGACGACACCACGGTCCTGGAGCCGCTGCAGGGCGATCTGGGCACCTTCGAGGAGGAGGCCGGCGAGCCCGTGCTGGGAAAGCGGCTGATGACCGAAAACGGCAAGTTCCTGGGCAACATCGACGACGTGCTGATCGACCGCCAGTCGCGGCGCGTGGTCGCCTACCAGGTGTCCGGCGGCCTGTGGCAGGACATGATGCGCGGCCAGACCGACGTGCCGGTGGACAAGATCATCTCGATCGGCAAGGACGTCGTCCTCGTGCCGGAGGCCGTCGAGTCCGCCATCGAGCAGCCCAGCGGCGGACTGGTCGCTGCGGCGGAGGCGGCCAAGGAGAAGGTGGCGCACGCGACCGAGGCCGTCAAGGAGAAGGCCGCGGAGGCGCGCACGAGCGCGGCCGTGGCCATCGAGAACAAGGAAGCCGACTACGCCCGCGGCAAGGTGGCGAACAAGGCCGTTGAGGACGACGCCGGCAACCTGATCGTGCCCGCGGGCGCGACCGTCACCGATGCCCATATCCGGGCGGCGATCGCGGCGGGTAAGCTGCACGCCCTGGCGATCGCCGCGGGGCAGACCCAGGCGGGCGATCTCGCCGACACCGCCCGGGAGAAGGTGGCGCACGCGACCGAGACGGTCAGGGAGAAGGCGGCGGACGCGACGGACGCCGCCAAAGACAAACAGGGCGAGCTGCTCGTGGGCAAGACCACGGGCCGCGCGGTGACTCTGGAGAACGGCGCCACGCTGGTGCCCGCGAACCACGTGATCACGGAGGCCGACGTTTCCGCCGCCCGCGCCGCCGGCAAGCTCGGCGACCTGACGGCGGCGGTGGGCGCGCAGGCCGTGAACGACGTGCGGGAGCGCGCGGCCGGCGTATACGACGCCCCGGCCGCACCGGCGACGGCGCCCGCCGCCACCGCGCCGACCGTGGTGATCGTCGAACAGCCGGTCGTGGTCCAGGCGTCGCGCCCCGGTGACCGCCTGAACGAGCTGGAGGACGACGACCTCACCGTTTCGCCCCCCGCGGCGCCGGCCGCGCGCACCGACTCCTCCCGGCTGTAAGCGACCGCCGCGGCGGTCGCGGTGAAGAACAGAGCCCCCGGCGCACCCGCCGGGGGCTTTTTTCCGTCCCTGGCGGGTGCTCCGTAGGGGCGTACCGATATTCTGTTCGGGGACATCGAAGCATTCGCGCACTCGGGGTATCCAAAGGTCCGATTCGCGTGCTCTCGTTCAGGAGGAATGCTCCCATGTCTCGATTTCCGATGGTGCCTCTCGCTTCGCTGGCGCTGCTGCTCCTCGCCCCCGTGTGGGTGTGGCACCAGGGCGGCCCGGGTGCGGCGGTCTACGCGGCCGAGGCCGCGCGGCCGACGCCGGGCCAGCTCGCCCTGGTCGGCAAGGACGGCAAGACGGCCGGCCTTTGCCCTCTGAAGCACACGGACGTGCAGGCCGACATCGCGGGCTACGTCGCCCGGGTGACCGTCACGCAGGAGTTTCATAACCCGTCCACCGGGCCGGTCGAGGCGCTCTACACCTTTCCCCTCCCCTCCGACGCCGCCGTGGACGACATGACCATGGTCATCGGCGCCCGCACCGTCAAAGGGCAGATCAAGCGCCGGGAGGAGGCGCGTGAGATCTACGAAGCGGCCAAATCTTCAGGCCAGGCGGCGGCGCTCCTGGACCAGGAGCGGCCCAACATCTTCACCCAGGCCGTCGCCAACATCCTGCCCGGCGAGCAGGTCACGATCACCATCTCGTACGTCAGCCTGCTCAAATACGACGAGGGCAAGTACGAGTGGGCGTTCCCGATGGTCGTCGGGCCCCGCTTCGTGGCCGGCGGGGGCGGCTATACGGAGCCGGGCAAGCGCGGGGCGCCGAGCCCCACGCCAACCGTCGAAGGCGACCCCGGCGCGACTTCGGTCGTCACGGACGCCAGCAAGATCACGCCGCCGATCACGCCCGAAACCACCCGCGCCGGGCACGACGTCTCGCTCACCGTCCGCCTGGACGCCGGGCTGCCGCTGGGCGAGGTCGGGTCCACGCTCCACCCCGTCGTGATCCAGCGCCGGGGCCGCACCGCGGCGACCGTCCGCCTGAAGGACCAGGCCACGATCCCGAACAAGGACTTCATCCTGCGCTACACGGCCGCCGGCTCGGAAGTACAGGGCGGGCTGCTGGTGTACGCGCCCGGCTCGGTCAAAGTGGCCGGGAACCCGGGGGCGGCGGCCTCCGGAGCGGGCGGCTACTTCACGCTGATCCTTCAGCCGCCCGCCGCCTCGAAGCGGACGCAGGTCACGCCCAAGGAGATGGTCTTCGTGATCGACCAGACCGGCTCGCAGATGGGCTGGCCGATCGAGAAGGCCAAGGAGACGATGCGGCAATGCATCCGGAACCTGAACCCGGGTGACACGTTCCAGCTCCTGGGCTTCAACACCGACGTGTACCCGTGCTTCCCGCGCCCCGTGCCCGCCACCCCCGTGACTATCAAGAAGGCGCTGGATTATCTCGCCCCGCTGGCGGGCGCGGGCGGGACCGACATCCTGAAGGCGGCGGACTACGCGCTCAAGATCCCTGACGACCCGAACCGGCTGCGCATCATCTGCTTTCTGACCGACGGCTATGTCGGCAACGACATGCAGATCCTGGACTACATCAAGAAGCACCGGGGCGACGTGCGGTTCTTCCCGATGGGCATGGGCAACAGCGTCAACCGCTTCCTGATCGAGGGCATGGCCCGCGAGGGGCGCGGGACCGCGGAGTTCGTCACGCTGAACACGCCGGGCGAAGCGGCCGCGGCCCGGTTCTACCGCCGTGTCGCCGACCCGCCACC
>CADCTO010000334.1 GCA_902805585.1 uncultured Armatimonadota bacterium
GTCATGAATCCGATCCCCGCTTCGGTATGGGGAAGGGTTGTCTCGTCCCTGGGGCGCAGCCAGCGCAGCTAACGCCCGTACCGTTCCAGAATGCCGGGACGGAAGGTGGTGCCCGCGCCCGGTGCCTCAGGCCGGACGAAGACGCCGTCCCGCACGGTCATCGGTTCTTCGAAGCAGTCACGGGTCCAGGGGATGTGCTCCAGGATGGCGCACGCGGGGTGCGCCAGGCAGGTCTGGACGTGTATCTGGGCCATATCCCCGGCATGCGCCGCGACCGGAAGGCCGGCCTCGTGCGCTCGGTCGGCTACGCGCAGCCACTCACTGATGCCGCCCAGCCGGGTGACATCGGGCTGGACAAATCCGACCGCGCCTGCGCCGATGAAGTTGCGAAAGTCGTACTCGCTGTACAACTGCTCGCCCAGTGCGATGGGCACCCGCGCGGCCTCCGCCAGACGCCGGTGCGCCTCCAGATCGTCGTACCAGAGCGGTTCCTCTACCCAGAAGACATCGTGCTCGGCCAGAAACGGGTCGGCCGCAAGGGCGGTGCCCAGGTCCCACTTACCGTTGGCGTCCACCATGAACTTCACCTCAGGGCCGACCGCGCGCCGGACGGCGGCGACCCTGCGCAGGTCCTCGGCCAGGTCCGGTTTGCCCACCTTGATCTTGACCCCGTGGAAGCCGCGTTCCTCGACGGCCCGCCGGCAGTTAGCGACGATCTGCGCCTCGCTCAGGTGAAGCCAGCCGCCGTCGGTGTCATACGCCTCCAGTGGCGGCGGGTCGGTCCGCCGCTCCAGCAGGCGCCAGAGCGGCACGCCGGCGTCTTTGGCGATCAGGTCCCAGAGTGCAATGTCGAGCGCGGCGAGGCCCAGGTGCGTGATGCCGGAGCGTCCAACCCACTGCGCGGGCGGGAAGTGGTAAACGGTGCTCCATAATCGCTCGACATCCGCTGTGCCGTCCAGCGATTGCCCGATGAGCAGCGGTGCCGCCGTTTCGGCGATGAACCCGGTAATCAGGCGGTCGGTGGGCAGATGGGCGTGGGTTCCGGCGAAGCCGTAACCGCTGCGCCCGTCTTCGGTATGGACGACGGCGCCGGGCATACCCCAGTGGCTGATCGCATGCATGCTGTCCGCAATGTTGCCGCCGGTAACGGGCACGTGCAGGATGAACGTCTCCACACGGGCGATCTTCATTGGGTCGGTCCTCCTTTGAAGGGCGCGTCGTGCGGTGTGGTCAGCAACAGTGATGCTTGACACCGCTTTTGGGGTTCCCCCCTTGCCGATTCCAGCGACTCCGTTACGCTGCTCTGTATCTTGCTACGGCGATTCATACGCGCCGATGTCCACGGCTTTCTTCTGCGCGCGCGGCTTTCCGGCAATGTCGAACGCACAGAAGTCGGCGCGGCACACTCCCGCATGAATTGCTTTTGGAGTGGGGCGCAGCAGAAAATTCTTCTCAAAGCGGGACGAGCCTCACCCGCACCACCGCCAGCCCCACCGCGCTCCGCTCGTCGATGGCGTCCGCGCGCAGGTCCAGCGTCAGTTCCGGCGAAGACGGGAGCCGCAACACGCCGCAGCGGGTCAGAGCCTGCCGGTAGTAGCGGGCGGAACCGGTGCCGAGCATTTCGTCCGGGGCGATCTCCGCCCGGAGCGTCTGGCCCCCGGACTGGAATCGGACGCGGTGCCCGCCGTGCCACGGCGCGTTGTGATGCACGGCGGAGGTAACCACCTCGACCGCGTAGTCGCCGGCCTCGATCACGCGGAAGCCCCAGCGCAGTCCGTCGCGCGGG
>CADCTO010000335.1 GCA_902805585.1 uncultured Armatimonadota bacterium
GGGCAAGGACGCCCGGGTCGAGAAAGTCGTCATCCGCTGGCCGTCGGGCCGGGTAAAGACCCAGACGCTGCTCCAGCCGGAGCCGAACAAACTCCACACCATCAAGGAGGCCGCATGATCACGAACCAACCCCTGCCCGCGACGGCGGCCCCGCCCACGGACGCGGCGGCGCCGGGGACGACGGCCGGACGCCGAAAGGTCGCCTTCGACAGCCGCTACGTCGCGCCGCTCTTGATCACGGCGATCCTGCTCGGGGCGCAGATCCAGTTCGGCATCCTGGAAAGTTATCCCAAGACCCTGCTGGCCATCGGTACCAGCATCGCGTTCGAGGTCGTGCTGTCGCTCCTGATCGTCGGCAAGTTCCCGCACCTGGCGAGCGCCTACATCTCGGGCATCAGCGTCGGCATCCTGGTCCGGTCGCCGCTGTGGTGGCCCTACGCGCTTTGCGCCGCCATCTCCATCACTTCCAAGTACGTGCTGCGCTACAAGGGGCGGCACCTTTGGAACCCGTCCAACTTCGGCATCGCGGCGCTGCTGTTCCTGGCGCCGCAAACGGTCGCGAGCCTCGGCATCCAGTGGGACAACAAGCTGTGGGCGATGCTGGTCATCTGGGCGCTGGGCTCGGTCATCGTGTGGCGGCTGAAGCGCTTCCACATCTGCGCGACCTACGTGCTGTCCTTCTTCGCGTTCGCCGCGCTGCGCAGCGCCCTCACCGGGCACCCGTTCGCCGCCGAAGTCGCCCCGATCACCGGCCCGATGTACCAGCTCTTCATCTTCTTCATGATCACGGACCCCAAGAGCACGGTGATGACCCGCCGCGGCCAGATCGCGGTCGCGTTCTTCGTGGCGGCGATGGAGTGCGTGCTGCGCCTGTACCAGAACGTCCACGCTCCGTACTACGCCCTGTTCCTGGTGGGCCCGGTCGCAAACGCGGTCGAGATCTGGATCACGTCCCGCAATAAGGCGGAACAGACCCCGACCGCGGCCCCGGCGTGATGGTCGCCCGCCCCGGCGTGAACGCCGGGGCGGGCGACGCACCCCGCGGGTCGGGCGACAAACCGCCGCCGGGGCGATAGGAAAGGACGACAACGCGTGAAAGCCCTCGTTTACACCGCACCGCACCGTCTGGAGATGCACGACCTGGACGAGCCGAGCCCCGGGCCGGGTGAGGTCGTCGTGCGCGTCGCCATGACCGGCATCTGCGGGTCCGACATGCACGGCTTCCTGGGCCACAGCGCCCGCCGCAAGCCGGGCCTGGTCCTCGGGCACGAGACGGTCGGGGTGGTGGCTGAGACGGGCGACGGCGTAGACCCCACCCTTGTCGGCGCCCGGGTCTCCGTCAACCCGCTGATCTCCTGCGGGAACTGTGGGAACTGTGCGGCGGGCCGGCCCAACGTCTGCGATTCGTGGCAGGTCCTCGGGCTGGACCGCACGCAGGGCGCCTTCGCGGAGTCCGTGCGTATCCCCGCGCGCAACGTCCTCCCGCTGCCCCGGCACGTCGAAGACAGCGCGGCCGTGATGATCGAGCCGCTCGCCAACGCGGTCCACCTCCTCTCGATGGCGCCCGAGCACGCCGGCATGTTCCCGACCGCGGCCATCTTCGGCGGCGGCACTCTCGGCGTCGCCATCCTGTCGGTCGCGCGTGTGCGCGGCGTGCGGGTCGTCGCCGTGGTCGAGCCGAACCCGCGTCGGGCGCAGGTGTCGCGGGACCTGGGCGTCGAACACGTGATCGACCCGACGACCGCCGACGTGCCCGCCGAGATACAGCGGCTGACGGGAGGTCGGGGCGTCGATCTCGCCCTCGATGCGGTCGGGCGCGAGTCCGTACGTCAGGCCGCGGCCGCTTCGGTCGCGCGCGGCGGCACGGTCCTGCTGCTCGGTCTGGACCAGGGGCCGACCACGCTGGACTTCATCGACCTGATCCGGCGCGAGGTGCGGCTCCAGTGCTCGTTCACCTACACGCGCCAGGACTACCAGGCCGCCTTCGACCTCGTCGTGAACGGCGCCGTCGATTTCGGCCGCTGGACCGACGTCCTTCCGCTCACCGAAGGCCAGAACGCCTTCGAGCGCCTCGCCACCGACCCCGGCGACCGCATCAAGATCGCCCTGCGCCCGTAACCGAGAGCGCGTCAGAGAGTCAGAGAGTGCGGCTGGGCACTCGGCGGCAGGTCTCTCGGCCACGCGCGACGAAATAGCACGCAAGAAACAGTGCGGCCTGCGGGCCGTGCAGGAAGTCCGATAAACATGAGCGATCACAATGCATGCGGACGGGCGACGACGCGCCGGCGGTTCTTGACACAGGCGGGGCTGCTGGCGGGCGGCCTGGCCGCCGGCCGGGTCCGGGCCGGGGATGCCTCGAAGGCCGCGCCGGTCATCGTAGGCAGCGGCGAGCACCGCTACGAGTGCCTCCACGACTGGCTCGTGCCTCCCCCCGAGATCGCCTGGGGCGACACGCAGGGCGTGGCCGAAGACTCCGAAGGCCGCCTCTACGTCACCCACACGGTCCACCCCGACAGCAAGTCGCCGAACGCCATCGTGGTCTTCGACAAGAACGGCCAGTACCTGCATTCGTGGGGCGCCCGCTTCCGCGGCGGCGGGCACGGCCTGGATTTGCGGAAAGAGGGCGGCACCGAATATTTGTACCACTGCGACACCGCGCACCGTCAGGTCGTCAAGACCACGCTGGACGGCACGGTGGTGTGGGAAAAAGGGCTGCCGGAGGAGGCCGGCGTCTACAAGGACAAAGCGCCGTTCATCCCGACCAACGTCGCCTTCGGTACCAACGGCGACTTCTACGTCGCCGACGGCTACGGGTCCGACTGGATCCACCAGTACACGATCAAGGGCGAGTACGTCCGGACGTTCGGCGGCAGGGGCACCGAGCCCGGCAAGGTCCACACAGCGCACGGCGTCTGGCTCGATCCGCGCGGCCGGGAGCCGTTCCTGGTCGTCGCGGACCGGAGCAACCATCGTCTCCAGTATTTCACCCTCGACGGCAAGCACGTCCGCTTCGCCGCCGACGGCATGCGCCGGCCGGCCCATTTCAGCATCCGGGGCGGCCACCTGCTGGTCCCCGATGTTGACAGCGTTCTGACCATCCTGGACGAAAAAGACAAGATCGTGGCCCAACTCGGCGACGGTCACCCGTCGAAGCTGCGCGGCGCCCCTCGCTCGGAATACATCCCGGGCAAGTTCATCCACCCGCACGACGCCCAGTTCCTGAAGAACGGCAACATCCTGGTCGCCGAATGGGTGCCGACCGGACGGCTCACGCTGCTGCGCAAAATCCGTTAGGTCTGCTGCGGTTCGGCCGCGCCGAGATTTACGTTCCGGCGCGGCCAGGCGCGCGGGTAGCGGCGTCCGTTCAGGACCGCGCCGATCGGCGTCGCGCGGACGAACCGGTCGTAGGTCCAAACCGTGACGAGGGTTGTCACCCCGCAGACGAGGGCTGCTTTCACAAATGGGGATACCGGCCACGGCGCCAGGAGCCCCGCGAGCAGGGCGACGACCGGCAGATGCACGAGGTACACCCAGTACGACGCGTCCGCCAGGTACCGCCCGACGGCGCTTTCCCGGTGGCCGTCGTAGCGCAGGAACAGGCCGGTCAGCCCGAACACCATCAGCCACGCCAGCAGCGCGCCGATGACCGCGACCGCGGCGAGCGCGGGAAAGGACGTCCGGCCCGCGGCCTCCGCCGTTACCACGTGCGACAGCGCGGCGGCCATCGCGAACAGTAGAGGGACCGTCGCGGCCACCTGTGTCCGCGCGCCGCGGGCCAGCCCCGGCAGCAGGTCCCGGTGGGCGTAGAGGAGCCAGCCGACCGCGAAGAAGTAGCCGTACACCAGCAGCACGCCGGCCGGCGGCACGTACGCGTGCGACGTCCCCAGCACGCCCGCCCGCATGGTGAGCAGGCCCGGCACCGTTGGGACGGCGAAGATCACGGCGCGCCACGGCGAGGCGAGCGCCCGTCGGAACACCACGGACGCCGCCCGTCCGGATGCCGTCCTTGACAGACGCTCGCACAGCGCCGAGGTCACCGCCGCGCACGCCGAGAAGATCACCAGGAAGTACAGGAACCAGAGGTGTGTGGTGTCCCACGGGACCAGCGGAGGCAGGCGCTGGCGCTCCACGGCGGACCCCACGCCCCAGCGGACGGCGTTCTTGGCGAACGTGAACGCCGCCGCATTCAATGGGTACAGAACGATCAGCCCGACCGCGAGCGGGACCAGCAGCCGCCCGGCCCGGTGTGCGGTGTACCCGGCGGCGCCGCGCCGCTCGTACAGCAGCGCGCCGAACAGCCCCGCAAGGACGAAGAAGACGGGCATCCGGAACGCGTGGATGTACAGGACGGCCAGATCGAAGAAGACGCTCCGGCGCGCGTCCTTGATGCCCCACATGCCCTCGGTCGGCAGCGTCGTGTAGCTCAGCACCCCGTGCAGGACGATACCCAGGAACATCATCGCGGCGCGCAGGTTGTCGAGCGCGTGGTAGCGCGGCCCGCCTGTCGCGGGCGGGACCGGCCCGTCCTGCCGTGTCGGCATGCGTCGTTCCTCCTCGCGGGAATGAGATACCCCGGTGTCGGCAGGTTTCGCGCCACGTCGGGAGCGGTCCCCTGAAATGTACGACTTTGCGGTGGTAGGCGGCGGCATCGTCGGGCTGTCGACGGCGTACGCCCTCCAGCGGCGGTACCCGCGCGCCCGGCTCCTCCTGGTCGAGAAGGAGGCGCGCTGGGCGGCGCACCAGACCGGGCACAACAGCGGGGTCATCCATTCCGGCATCTACTACAAGCCGGGGAGCCTGAAGGCGCGCCTGGCCGTCGAGGGGCGCCGGGCGCTCATCACGTTCTGCCGCGAGCACGGCGTCCCCCACGACATCTGCGGCAAGGTGATCGTCGCCACCGAGACCGGGGAGTTGCCCCGGCTGGACGACCTGCACCAGCGGGGCCTCGCGAACGGCCTCAACGTCACCCGCATCGACGGCGCACGACTCCGCGAGATCGAACCGCACGCCGCGGGAATCGCCGCGCTGCGCGTACCCGAAACAGGCATCGTGGACTACGTACGGGTTTCCGAGACGCTGGCGCACCTGGTCGCGGCCGCCGGGGGCGACCTGAGGCTGGGGACGCGGGTCCGCCGTGTCGTCGAGCGGAACGATGGCCTGTCCGTGGAGACCGACCGCGGCGATTTTCCCGCCCGCTTCCTCGTCGGCTGTGCGGGGCTGCACAGCGACCGGCTCGCCCGGCAGTCGGGCCTGCGCCCGCCGCTGCGGATCGTGCCGTTCCGCGGCGAATACTACGAACTGAGGCCCGAGAAAAGGCACCTGGTCAGGCACCTCATCTACCCGGTGCCGAACCCCGCGTTCCCGTTCCTGGGCGTCCACTTCACCCGCATGATCGACGGCTCCGTCCACGCCGGGCCGAACGCAGTCCTCGGCGGCAAGCGCGAGGGCTACCGCAAGAGCGACGTCTCCCTGCGCGACCTCGCCGACGTGTTCTCCTTCCCCGCCTTCTGGCGGCTGGCCGGCGCCCACTGGCGCGAAGGGAGGCACGAGATCACGCGCTCCTTCAGCAAAGCCGCGTTCGTCCGCAGCCTCCGGCGGCTCGTGCCCGAGATCACCGGCGCGGACATCGAGCCCACCCACGCAGGCGTCCGGGCGCAGGCCCTGATGAACGACGGCCGCCTCGCCGACGACTTCGTCATCCTGACCGCGCCCCGCGCCGTCCACGTCTGCAACGCGCCGTCGCCGGCCGCGACGGCCTCGCTCGCCATCGGCGAAACCGTCTGCGGGTACGTGGCCGAACGGGTGCCCTCTGCCTGAGCGCTACCGGCGCCAGAACTGGAACTGCCGCAGCCCCTCGAACGCCAGGCCCTGCGGGATGCCCAGCGCCGTCGCGAGCCCGTAGACGACGCCCCAGAAGGCGTCGTTGACGGGCGGCACGTACCAGAGCACGACGAAGAGCACGAGCATCGCGGTGCCGGAGGCCCGGTCCATCGACGCGCGCAGCCCCCGCGGCAGATAGGGCGCGAGGATCCCGTACCCGTCCAGCGGCGGCACGGGGATCAGGTTGAGCACGACCGCCGACACCTGGAGCAGGGCGAGGAACGCCAGCCCGGGCCACGGCCCGGTTCCGCCGCCCGCGGCGGGCGCGAGGCCGAGCGCGACGAGCAGCGCCAGCAGGACGAGCACGTTCGCGAGCGGCCCCGCCAGCGACACCGCGCTGTCCCAGTGCCTGCTCCGCAGCCGCGCGTGCTCGATGTAGACGGCGCCGCCCGGCAGCCCCAGCCCGCCCATCACCAGGAACACGAGCGGCATGACCAGCGAATACACGGGGTCGGTGTAGCGGAGCGGGTTGAACGAAAGGTATCCCTTTTCCCGGACGCTGGTGTCTCCGCCCGCGTAGGCGACGCGCGCGTGGGCGTACTCGTGGAGGCAGAGGGAAAAGATCCAGCCGATCAGGACGATCAGAAAGGTCACGCTCGGCCTCCAGGCGGTTTGTCGAGAAGGCGGGCTGCGGACCGACGCCCGCGGCCCGAACGTCTACCCGATCCGGTACAGGTGGACGGCGTACGGGCGAAAATCGTCCGCGAAGCGGCCGTCGCGGACTGCGACCGTGCGCGATTCGCCCAGCACAGTCGCGGTCGCCGTCTTCGGCAGGCCCGGCACGGTGAACGACGCGCGCGCCGGACCGTTCCGCATCCCGACGGCGAACACCCACGTGGCCCCGTCGTGCCGCTTGACCATCGCGTCGACGGGGACGGCGGGCGCGGAGGAGGCGACGGACGCGCCGCCCTTGACGGTGGGGCGGTTCAGGACGGGCGCCAGCTCCTTGATCTGCCGGTTGATCGCCGTGACGGCTTCCAGCATCGGCTTGTCGTCCAGAAGTGCGTGCTCGTTGAACTTCGGCTTGAACTCGTGGACGAAATAGATCAGCCCGGTGGATCCGTGGATCAGCGACATCCAG
>CADCTO010000336.1 GCA_902805585.1 uncultured Armatimonadota bacterium
GGATCCGTCTCGCAGCGCCGCCGCGACCCGTTCTTTCACCTCTTCCGTGAGTGTCAACATGCCGACCCCTATCATCGTCCGCAACGAGGCCGCGCGCAAGCAGCAAGCGACCTACGCGCCCCCTATTTCTGCTGCCTGTCGATGGCTTCGTTGCGGACGATGATAGGGATCGGCATGATGACACTCACGGAAGAGGTGAAAGAACGGGTCGCGGAGGCGCTGCGAGACGGAACCGTCTCCGGACTGCGGTCACCGGATGAGATTCATGTTTTCGCGGTCAACTGGAACTGGGACCGAGGTGTTGAGCCGCTGTACGAAGTTCTCCGGAGCCCGCTGTGCGATAAAGGCACGGCCCTGCTCGTCTACTGGTATTGCTCCCCCGTGGCCTTTTACGAGCGTCACGGCCACGAAGAGAGCGTCGAAGACGCTCACGAGCGGACGATCTATCGACTGATGAAAGAGGCGGAGGCGAGATGCGGGCAGGGGTTCTACACGCAGCAGACGATCCGGTTCGACCCGGCCGCGGACTGGCAAGAGCCGTACCGGGGCGAGCCGCTGAAGCAGCCCATCCCCCCTGCCATGCTCCAGCCGAGCCCGGGCGAACGGGTGAAGAAGAGCGACATCTGGTTAGACGCAGAGTAACCGAGGAGTGGCCGGACAGACGCCGCGTATCGGCAACCCGCGGTCCCGCTCGCTACTCACGCCGCCGGCGGGAAGGTTGATCTATGAGCGCGAGCACGAGCGCGAATTCAGATCCGGCGGAGGAGAGCTTCCGCCGGATGATCCGGTCGCTGGACTGCCCGTTCTGCGGGCTGGGGTACACCGACCACGCCGTCGACTGGGGGTGGGCGTGGAGCGAGGGGCGGGCGGACGCCCTGCGCGAGCAGGGGCGGGACGAGCGCGACGGCCCCTTCAAGCTCAAGTGCGAGCTGTGCGGGAAGCGGGCCTGGCTCAACTACTTTGCCAAAACGGTCACGAGCGCGGAAAGCGATTCCGCGTAAGGGATTGCCTGAAGACGTGTTATACGATGCCGCGGCGGCGGGCCGGCCGTGCTGCGCGCCATCGCTCATCGTCGTCGTGCTTCGGCGAGGTCTACCGGCGCTCCTGCGCTTCTGCCTCGCGATAGAGCAGTAACGACCCGAGAGCGGTTAGCATCGATCCACGGGGCGCCCCAGGAGTGTGAATATCTCCTCGACCGATTGAGCCCGTTTTATCGACTCGAAATCCGTGAACGTCCCGTACAGGCTCGCGATCTTGAGCCACTGCTTGAACCGGCACACGATCCTGCCGGGTGACGTGGCCGGCCCACATTCGGTCCAATGGAGCAGGCGGGTCAGGGGCGGACGCCAGTCGACGGGGGTGTCGTCCGTGGGGGGCGGCGCCGCGGGGAGGAGGCCGAGTTCGCGGGCGACCTGGTGGGAAAGCGACGGGTCCGCGAGCGCGCCCCGGCCGAGCATGAAGTGGATGCAGCCGGTCTCCTCGCGACACCGGCGGAACGCCGCAAGGGACCAGATATCGCCGTTGGCGACGACGGGTATCCCCAGGCACTCCCGGACGACCCGGATCGGACACCAGAGGGCGGGGGGCTTGTAGCCCTGTTCGCGCGTCCTGCCGTGGATCGTCAGCCAGGCCGCGCCGCCTTCCGCCGCCATCGCGGCGTTCTCGAAGATGGCGTCCTCGGAGTCCCACCCCAGCCGCAGTTTCGCGGAGACGGGAACGTCGCGCGGGAGGGCGCCGCGCACCGCCGCGACGATCTCCCGGATGCGCTTCGGGTGTTTCAGCAGGGTGGCGCCGCCGTCGTGGCGGTTGACGGTAGGGGCGGGGCACCCGAAGTTGATGTCGACCGCCTGCGCCCCGGCGTCGCAGGCGACGACCGCCGCCTCCGCCATGCGCCCGGGATCCCCGCCGAGCAGCTGGACGTGGACCGGGAGCCCGCTCGGCGTTCTGGCCCCCTGGCGAAGCTCGGGGACGTGGCGGTGGAACACGTGGGCCGGCGGGACGACGGCGCTGACGCGTAGGAATTCGGAGACGGCGAAGGTGAACGCGCCCAGTTCGCCCTGAACCGCCCGCATCGGGGCGTCGGTCAGCCCTTCCATGGGGGCCAGGATCAGCGCGGGCGTGTCCGGGACTACCATGTGCGGGTCGCCGCCGTTTCCTGAGTCACGCTACCTGCCCCGTCCCGCGCCGCCCCAGGCTTTCTGCGCCCAGACGTCCATGGCGTCGTAGCGGTCTTCCCAGGTCGTGTACATCGCGCCCACCACGCCGGGCACGCTTCGGGTGTTCGCCAGCCACCGCGCGATGGCGGAGCCGTCCTCGTCGCCGTCGTAGTAGCCGGAAAGGATCTGCCTCAGGCCCAGGTCGGCGAAGAACCGGGCGTTCTTGCCCATCAGGCCGCCGTGCCAGTTGACGATGCCGACGTCCTTGTCCAGGCCCTTCCAGGAGCCCTTGAGCGAGCCGTTCACCGCGTAGTAACGGTCCACCGCGTTGTGCTGCGGGTCGAACATGTCGTTCCACACCCACATCTCCGCGCCGGGGCGGACCTGCCGGATGATCTGCGCCGCCTTGCGTACGTTCCAGGCAAGCAGTTCGCCCGGCGTCCTCTTTTTGCTCCGGCACAGGGCGCACTGGTTCATGACGCGCAGTTCGTCGTGCGACATCAGGAAGGCGGCCGGCCGGAGGAGGTCGTTCGCCTGCTTCACCTCGTCGCGCCAGTCCGCGAAGATCTTCGGCTCGCTGAGGCAGCTCGTCACCCGGTCCTCGTAGACGATGATGGGATGGTAGTAGCTGACGCGCAGCCGCTGGTTCTCGGCGATGCGCGTGCCCGCCGTGAGCCGGATGCGTGGCGGTTCGTGGTAGGCCCGCCACGGGTGCAGTTGGGGGTCGACGATCTTCTCGTAGTCGCGCCCTTCCTCGTACGCCGTGCCGTTCTCGCCCCGGACGGTGACCGGGCAGCCCGGCCGGCGCAGGACGTTGACGAGCCCGACCTCCTCGATGCTCAGGTCGTCCCACCACAGCTTTCCGTCCTTGCCGCCCCACGAGCCGACGTAAAGCCGGGCCTCGCGGTGGTCGAGGCTGTTGAACACCAGGTCGTAGTGCGTCCAGTCCTGCGTCCGCTGGCTGCGGAAGGTCTGGAAGTTGATAAAGCTCTGGGCGTCGGCGGTGAGCACCTTGACCTCGGGGTCGGCCGGCGCCATGTTCTCCGTCTTCACCCAGAACGAGATGCGGTACTGGCGGTGCGGCTGGAGCGTGAGGGGCTGCGCGATGCGGCAATGTCGGGCGGCGTTCTTCCCGATGCTCTCCATGCGCAGCGAGGTCTTGCCGCCGTGCTTGACGTCGTGGTCCGCGAACGTGGTCACGCCTTCGTCGTCCTGGGACGACCAGCCGTTGAAGTGGTTCCCCGTCGCGTCCTCGAAGTCGCCGTTCACGACCCGGGTCGGGTTGTCGGGCTGGTGGACGGCGGTCCCGTTGCGGGCGACGAACAGCGCGTCTTTGGACAGCACCCCTTCCGCGTAGTTGCGATCCCGGGATCCTCCCATGACGATGGCGACAAGGCCGAGCCCGTGCTGCTTCGCCGCCCGCCGCAGTTCGGCCGCCTTGGCCGCGGGAACGTTGAACGAGAAGGCGACCCCGTTGTAGCCGGCCGCCTTGGCGCGCGGGAACCGGGCGATCATCCGGTCCACCTCTTTAGGGTCGCTCATGTCGCGCCACACGAACAGCCACCGCTTCTGAAGCGCCGGTTTCGCCGCGCCCGTAGCCGGCCGGGCGGCGGTTTTTTTTGCTGCCGCCGCGCCGCCCGTGGCCCTGGCGGGCGCCCCGATGAGGAGCGCGCTCAGAACGGAGGCGAGCAGCGCCCTGACGGCAATAGGATGACGGATCATACGGCCCCAACCTCGGTGGGTACTGGTACCGTGCAGCAGGAGGCCCCGCCTTCCGCACGGTCGCTTTCTTTTCTGTTCCGCAACCGGCCGCCGGACTCCTGCCGTGGAAGCGGTGGTGGGCGCGTTTGCCGTGCTGGTTTCCCGGGCCATGTTCCCGGGCCGGCGCACCGCCACCACGAAACGATTCCCGCGTCCCGCGGGCGCGGGGTGTGCACACGATTTGCACACGCCCGCCATGTACCATGAGGGCGTAACGGACCACCGACGCGCCGCGGCGCCGCCGGGCCAAGAGAACACAAACGGGGGCGCTTGCCCGCACGAACGGCGGCCTCCCGACGCGCGAAAGACAGGAGACGAAACCGATGACTCGATCCGGAATCAAGGATGCCGCCGCTGTAGGCGCGGCCTCGTTGGCGGCAGTGGTTTTGCTCGCGGCGCCCTCTCGGGTGTACGCGCAGCCGAAAGGCACGGCGGCGGGCGGCGGGATCAAGAAGCCGGCACCGGCGGCGCGGCGGGCGCGGGTGCCGGCCGCGCTCGTGGGCACCTGGGTCTGGGGCTCCGTCAACCCGGGCCGGTACGTCAACCCGACGACCGGCGAGTACGTCGGCCACGCCGGCGGCGGGGCCATCTCCTACACGTTCGCGACCGACGGCGCGCACCAGCGCTACGTGCTCATCCACTTCGGCGCCGGCTTCTCGAACGAGAGCACCTTCTCGTCCATGGAAGGCACGGCCGACTTCGACGAGGCCGCGGGCACCTACACGGTGCGCTTCACCCGGGGGCAGATCACGTTCGAGAAGAAGAGCGGCATGCAGCGGCGCCCGCTGAGCCGCGAGGACATGGAGCGGAACGGGACGGTGTTCACCTACCGCCTCGGGAAGGACGAGAACGGCGACACCGTGCTGATGGTCAACGACCGGAACAAGCCCGCGGCCGAGGGCCGGCGCTTCTATAAAGAGGCCCCGGTGAAAAAGTAAAGATGCGAGCGTCGAACGGCCCCGTTGCCGTGGCCCGCGAGCGAAGCAACTGTAGGGCGGTACAATGGATGCCGTCGGTAGTGTGGGCGGTGCGGTGCGGCCGGCTCACGAAAAACGGGGGGCATGGTGGATTTGACAAGACCGATCGTGTTCGTGGTTCTGGCGGCTCTCGCCTGGGGCGGCGGGTTTTGCAGCCTTGCTCCGGCGGCGGCGCAGACAGGGCGTCGACCGGGGGGTTCCTCTGCGGCGGCGTCGCCGGCCGCCCTGATCCGGGACCTGTATCGGCTGCACAACAAGGGCTACGGGCCGATCTTTGACGGGAAGAGCCGGAAACACATCGAGCGGTATTTCGACCGGCCGCTGGCGGACCTGCTCTCGAAAAACATCATCGGGCCGCCGTCGGGCGAGGTCGGCAACCTCGACTTCGACCCGCTGTTCAACGCCCAGGACCTCAGCCTTTCGGAGTTTCGCATCGGCGAGGCGCGGATACGGCGGGACATGGCGACCAGCCTCGTCCGCTTCAAGAACGACGGCCGGAAAGTCCGGATCACCTTCCACCTGCGCAAGAGGGCCACGGGGTGGAAAATAACCGACCTGGACTACGGTGGCGGGGAGACCCTCGTCAAGATACTAAAGAAGCCCTTCTGAAGCCGGCAGCTCTCCCGAAAGAGCGGCATCGCAGCGGGACAAGTATCGCCTGGCCGGGATCGGGGTAAACCGCCGGCATGCACAAGAAGAACCGCCTCCGTACCCGGTGGGAATGGCTGGACGGGCGGCGGGTGCGGCTGCGCCTGGCGCTGCCGGCGGCGGCGCGCTGGGCGGACCCGGCGACGCGCCCGCCCCTGCTGCTGCTCCACGGGCTCGGCAATTCCGTGGAGGCCTGGGAGCCGGCGCAGCGCCGCCTGGAAGCGCGCGGGCTGGACCGCCCGGTCTACGCGCTGGACCTGCCGGGCTCCGGGCGGTCGGGCGGCCCCCGCGAGGCGTTAGGCGTCGCGGAACTGGCCGACTGGGTGACGCGGGTGATGGACCTCCTGGGGATCGCGCGCGCCCACGTGGCCGGCAACTCCCTGGGTAGCCAGGTGGGGCTGGCGCTGGCGCGGCGGCACCCCGCCCGCGTCGGCGGGCTGGTGCTGGCGGGCCCGACCGGAGGGGGCGACCACCTGCCGCTCTGGCGCTCGGCCCTGGGTCTGCTGCTGGACGGCCTGGCCGAGCCCATGCTCTACAACGGCGCCCTGCCGCGGATGTACCTGCAAACCGGCGTGCCGCGGTACCTGGCGACCGTCCGCAAGATGCAGGAGGACGACCCGCTCGCGTCCGCGGCCCAGGTCAAGGCGCCCGTCCTCTTGGTGCGCGGCGGCCTGGACGCGGTGGTGCCCGAGATGGCCGCGCGCCGGCTGGCCGCGGCCCTTCCGAACGGCGCCTTCACCGAAGTCGAGGGTTCGCCCCACGCCGTGCCCTCCAGCGCCCCGGAAACGTTCACCCGGATCGCGCTGGCCTTCTGGGAGCGGATCGAGCGGAGCGAGGCGGGTCCCGCCGGCGCCGCGCCGGCGGGCGCCGCTTCCGACGACGCTCCGCTGCGGGAAGCGGATAACTCTCTGGTGCCGCCGATGCCGCCTCTGCGTGGCGGCGGAAGGGGCGCCGCCCGCCGGAAAACCGATGCGATCACGGTAGACGGCCGCGCGGTCCACTGCCGCCTCGTCCCGCCCGCGCGGGCAGCGGCGCCCGGGACGACGGCCGGGCTGCTGCCGGCCGGCCCCGTGCCGGCGCTGCCGATCCTGCTGCTACACGGGCTGGCCGGCTCGGGCGCCGCCTGGGGCCGGGCGTTCCCGCTCCTGGAGGCGTGCCGCCTTTCCGCACCCGTCTTCGCGCCGGACCTGCCCGGCTTCGGGTGTTCGCCCGGGCCGCCTGGGGCGCTGGGCATGGAGGAACTGGGCGACTGGGCGGCCCGCTTCCTCGACGCGGCGGGCGTCGCACGGGCGCACGTGGCCGGCAACTCGATGGGCTGCCAGGTGGCGCTGGCGCTGGCGCGGCGGCACCCCGCCCGCGTCGGCGGGCTGGTGCTGGCGGGCCCGACGGTAGGCGGCCCGGGGGGCGTGCCGCTGTG